>CAZPTC010000080.1:0-9793 GCA_964589455.1 uncultured Desulfovibrionaceae bacterium
GCTTTATGTAGGCCAAAAAAACGGTAAAGCTGCCATGTTCCACAATATGTGGGGCGTACGCACTATAGAGGCAGATGGCCAAAGAAATGGCCGCCATGTTATTGGCCGCTGCTCCATAACCTCCACCAGCCCAGGGAAAGAGCTGCGCAATGTTGCGCCAGAGGGTCTGCTTATCAAGCGCATTAACACCCTTACCAATATCACCCGGTAGCATACGCGGTCTTACGCTTTATCCCAGATACGTCAGCCCATGTTTACATTTTACTGCCAAACTTTTGGTTGCAAAGTCAGCCAGTACGAAACCCAAAGCCAGCGCGAGGCATGGCTTGCACAAGGCGCTACAGAAGTAGAAACGCCTTTGGAAGCAGATGTGCTTTTGCTGGCAACGTGCGCTGTAACAGCAGAAGCTGTGAGCGATGCACGGCAGGCAAGTAAAAAGTACATGCAGGAATACCCCCATGCCCGGCAAATTATTACGGGGTGCGCCGCAACAGCAGCCCAGGCAGACTTTGCCCTGCGGGAGGAAGATTCTTTAGTCCCACAGACAGAGCGGCATATATTATTGCAGCACCACCCAACCCAGCACCCGCCTTTGCGCCCGCAAAGCGCGCCACTGCCGCTTGCGTATCCGCCTTTTTGTGTCACAAACTTTAAACGCACGCGCGCGGTTTTAAAAGTGCAGGATGGGTGTTCCCACAAGTGCAGTTATTGCATTGTGCCCCTTACGCGCGGCCATGCCCGCAGCCGCCCCGTACAAGCGTGTATAGAAGAAGCGCAGGCACTTTTGGCAGCAGGCCACAGAGAAATTATTCTTTCAGGCATTAATTTGCGCCAATACCACCATGACAAGCAGGACTTTTGGGATTTAATACAGGCTTTAGACAATGCCCTTGCCCCAAAATGGGCTCATGGCCCGCAAAAAGCGCGCCTGCGCATAAGTTCTTTAGACCCTGCCCAGCTCACCCATAAAGGCTTGGATACGCTTGCCGCTTCCCGTATGCTTTGCCCGCATTTGCACCTTTCTTTGCAAAGTGGCAGCAGCAGTGTGCTTGCGCGTATGGGGCGCACCCATTACTCGCCAGAATTTTTGCTGGCAAAAGCCGCGCGCGTGCAAAAATTTTGGCCCACATTTGCCCTAGGGGCAGATATTCTTATGGGTTTTCCCGGTGAAACACAGGCAGAAGTGGCAGAAACCTTAAGCCTTGTGGAAAAACTGCCCCTCACCTACGCCCATGTTTTTCCTTTTTCTGCGCGCCCCGGTACAAAAGCGGCAACTCTTTCCGGGCAATTACCCAAAAAGCAAAAGCAGGAACATGCCCTTCTTGTACGGGAAAAAGTGGAACTCAAGCAAAAAGACTTTTTGCAAAAAATCTGTGCTTTTCCACAACTATTGCTTGTCCCCACACCAGATAAGCACGGGGAATGCCAGACAGGTTTAAGCGAATATTATACAGAATGCCACCTTGAAAACGCATACACCCACGCAAACCCTCTGCTGACAATGCAGCTTACCCCCATGCAGCCTTTACGAATGGAGAATATGACGCTTATATGCGCACCCATTACGGCAATGTCGTAATGCAAATGCAAGACTGCCTTCTTACGCTGACACATTCCAACCATTGCCCAAAAAAAACGCTTGCAATCCGTCTTGAGAAACGCTATGTTCCCACGAGCGGAGAGGTGTCCGAGCTGGCCTAAGGAGCACGATTGGAAATCGTGTGTACTCAAAAGGTACCGGGAGTTCGAATCTCCCCCTCTCCGCCAGCCATAAATTTTAAGCCCGATAAAACGTAACAGCTTTATTGGGCTTTGTTTTTTGGACGTTGTATAAAGCGTCCCACCTTTCTGCAAAAAGCAGCACTCAACTTTTCCACTATACAATTTTAGTATACAATGCTAATATATTACCGTGTAAAGCTGTTGTTTTTTCTTAACCTGTATTTACCTATGGTTTAATTTTTTCTACAAAGGTAATAGTTATGAAATTTACGGGTAAAATCTTAGTTGTTTTTTTGTTTAGCGTTCTTCTTAATTGCGTAGCATTACCATCTTTTGCTAAGGAAAGCATACAAGATACCTCAGATTGGCATACGCATTGTATTGGCCGATATCTTATTGACTTACCTCCAGATATTAAAATCAATTTCATTGATACAAAAATTGGGGGTACATCCATACAATGGAGGCAAGACCTCACACAAGAACAAGCTATTATTGAAGCGCATAAAAAAATAGAGGAATTTAAACATATTAAACACTTAAATCTTGATGGGTCCCAATTTATTGACAGTTTTGAACTACCAGGGGGGGGTATTGTTATCCATCGGTGGAATGGTGACTATTCAACAAGTTTAAGTATCATGGAGTGCTATCTTATTTCGCAAGACTCGCACAAGCGGGTATTTAAAATGGATTTAATGGTATATGGTGATAGTTTTGCTCTTGGAAAAAAAATCACCACAGATTTAGCCAAAACCGTTTATGCCAGAGATGATACTGACCCAATCCCTACTGAACCCGGCTTTGCAATTTATGGGGGCTTTTTGAAAGCAGATGGGACATGGCGCAAAGAAGAAGCTGGAATATCATATACTATTCCCCGTTTCCAAGGAATAACCGGTTTCTTTCGCACTTTTTCTAAGGAAGATTCCGACAAGTTTTATTTTGATCAGAAAGATGTAGCACAAAATTATGCTTCACTGCCTTTATTTATAACAACGCTCCGTAAGGGAGATTGCGACCTTAATGGGATTAAGGCGCAGGAATTATGCGCGGCCTCTACGGAAAGTGGCAGGCGCATGTATAACTTTTTCCTTCAAGCTCCGGCACAAGCGCAAGATTTGGCACATCCTCGATTGGAAATGAGCATTTTTTCCATAGGGCATCCCAGTGAAGATTTGGGGAATGGCTTTACATCTGACGCTGAAGCATTAAGTCTTTGGAATGCAATCCGTGATTCCATTCGACTGCGGCCAGGAGCTATTTGAATCGCTGGCATAGAGAAAAAATGTGTGTCCAAACTTACCCAGAAAAATTTTGATACATCTCACCTTTCTCTTTTGCTTTTTTACTACTGGAGTAAGCGCTAGGAGGTAATATGCTCAAGCATAAATTTCTTACAGTAACATTTTTTTTAATGGCTGCTGCTATGTTTTCTGGTTGCCCTATTGAGCGTAGCTTTGAAGATAGCATTGGTCAAACTAATATTGTTGGAGTTTCTAATTTTTGCGAAAATTCTCTGTTTTTTTCAATAAATAATTTTACGGATGAAGTGTACACAACGTATTATGGGTTAAACTTTAACCAGGCGCAGAATCAAGAAATTCCACCAAACCAATCGCATTTTTATGACTGGAGTACAAAAGGAATACCCGCAACTTTAGTCGGATTCGATGTTAAAGACGACTTCTCCATTACCATTACCCAAATTGGGCAACCTGCGCGTGTTTACACATGGCAACAGTTAATGGATACGGCTGATTATTCAGATGATTTTTTGCACTCCAACATTACTGTATTGCGTTTTGGGCATGGGTATATGCTGACAATTTCATTTTGTCCGCATAATAAAAAAGCACCTGATGTTAACCAGCCTTGAACAGTGGAACCTATGCGCCTTATGTGAATTTTTATGGCCGCTTACAGGGAAATATATTTTCACCGAAAGAGGCCAAGTAATTGTATTATTTGAAGTGTTTGGCAACGTGCTGTATGTTTTGGGTATGCCCTAACTGCTAAACAGTTTCAGCCCAATTAACCCTGCAAGAATAAGCGCAACACTTAATATGCGCGGCAAGGTAAGGGGCTCATAAAAAAACAGCACCCCAACTATAACAGTACCCACCGCGCCAATGCCTGTCCATACCGCGTAGGCAGTTCCAAGGGGTAAGCTTTTCATAGCAAGTGACAAAAGCCAGACACTTGCCCCCATAGCCGCAAGGGTAAAAACACTGGGCCAAAGTTTAGAAAAACCCTCTGTATACTTTAACCCCACAGCCCACACTGTTTCCAGCAGACCTGCACAAAAAAGAATAAGCCAATCCATAAGCTCTCCTTGTTTTATGAGGTCGTCCTCGTGAATGGCTATAGCACACAGCAATGGGCTTTGCCATTACATGCCGCTTCATAGCAAGGTCGTCCCTGCTACTGTAGATTAAACCAGCTTTTTTGTCACGTCAAGGTTATTAGCCCCTGCCCTTTAAGCATATAGAGTATTTTTACATAGTTCAGCATACCTGTTCTTGACGAAGTATTGTGCTTGCCCTATACTAAGCCAGCAGCTTTTTTTTGAGGATACCTGTATGCCCGCCTTCACTTCTGCCTCCTCCTATCTTCCCGTACACAGTGCCCTGCATGAGCTGCTAGCCCGGTGCAATAATATTTCTTTTGTGGCCTTTAACAAAGAAGGCTTTCTTTGTGCCACGCACGGCTCTGCGTTTGATCACACTATTTCCCAGCGTTTTGTTCTTGGCCGAAATCTGGAAGAAACCCTTGCCGACCTTCCTGATCTGTATCGTGCTTTTTGTGAGGCTTTGGCTTCTGGCAGAAAGACTGTTTTGCCTTTCCAAGGGCAGCATTCTCACTTTGAAATGCATGTTCTACCACTATGCAACTATGAAGGGAATATAGAAGGCGCGGTTGGTCTTGGGAAAGAGCTGGCAGAACATACCCCCAAAGAATTACCAGAATTAACGATTGACACGGAGCACCAGCTTACAAATTTGCTGGATAATGCCCAAGACGGCATTTTTATTATTAACCGCAAATTTGTGATACAGCGCTATAACCCCATAGTGGAGCAGGTTAATACCCCTGAGCCCATTAGCGGGCAAGTATGCCATAAACGATTTTTTGATTTTGATGAACCCTGCCCCTATTGCCCGGTGCGTGAAACATTCCGCACAGGGCAGCCTGCTGTTTCTTCATGCTATCACCCAAGACTGCACATGCATTTCACATTATCTTCCACGCCGTTGTTTGATATGCATACGGGCGAGCTTGTGGGCGCATTTGAAACTTTCCGCGATATAACAGACCTGCACTTTTTGGAGCAAACTGCCCGTTCGAATGAGCGTGGCCAGCTTATGATGGATGCTATACCCATTTGCTGCTGCCTTCTAAATGAAGATTTAGAAATGGTAGACTGTAATATGGAGGCCGTAAAGTTTTTCCAGTGCTACACAAAAGAAAAAACATGCCAAAGTGCTATGGCCATGTTCCCCAAAAATCAGCAAAACAGCCATGCTGCTTCATCTGTTACAGATTTATTGCGCAAAACTTTAGCGGGTAATGCCTTCCATGCAGAATGGGTATTCACCCTGCCTGGTCAAATAGCAGTACCAGCAGAAGTAACCCTTGTGCCTCTTGTGTATAATGAAAAGCCGCACCTTGCTGTATATGCGCGCGATTTACGGCAGGAAAAAGCCATGCGCGTAGAGATAGAAGAAGCCAATGCGCGCGTACGCGCCATGTTTGATAATGCGCCACTTGGCTGCACAATGACAGACCCTGACTTTCAGGCTATAGACTGCAATAACCAAATTTTACGCATGCATGGCCTTACAGACAAAGTAAGCTACACAGAACATTTTTTTGAACTTTCACCAGAATTTCAGCCAGATGGCAGCCTTTCTGCAGAATTTGCCGCCAAGCATTTAAACAAAGCCTTTGAAGAAGGATATGACCAGTTTGAATGGATGCACCGCACCATAACAGGGGAAGAACTGCCTGTTGAAATAACCATTATCCGCGTCATGGTGGGGGATAAACCCCGTGTTGCAGGCTATGTGCGCGACCTGCGGGAATTAAAAATAGCCCAAAAAGCGCTTGACCGTGAAAGGGCAGAGCTTGTGCTTGCAAAGGAAGCGGCAGAAGCTGCCTCCCACACAAAGTCCACATTCCTGGCAAATATGAGCCACGAAATCCGCACCCCTATGAACGCTATTCTTGGCCTTGCATATCTTGCCCTGCAAAATGAAAATATTCCGCAAGCCCAGCGCGATACATTTTCGCAAATACACTCCGCTGCTACAGGCTTATTGGGTGTTATTAATGATGTTCTGGACTTTTCTAAAATTGAAGCAAGTAAATTATCCTTAGAAGCCGCCCCTTTTTCTCTTGTAGAACAAGTGCGCAATATTATGGATATTATCCGCTTTAAATCCACAGAAAAGAACATAGACCTTACGTTCCGCATTGCCCAAGATGTACTGGAAGCAGACTGCTTTTTGGGCGATGCCGCCCGCCTGAGGCAAGTGCTTATTAACCTGCTTGGTAATGCCGTAAAATTTACAGACAAAGGTGGTGTTGTGTTTGAAGTGGAATGCCTGGAGCAAACAAGTGAAAACACGCTATTGCTTTTCTCTGTGCATGATACAGGCATTGGTATTAAACCAGAGGTCCAGGCTTTGCTTTTTCAGCCCTTTTCTCAGGCAGATGGCTCTATAACACGCCGTTTTGGCGGCACTGGCCTTGGCCTTGCCATTAGCCAACAGCTTGTGCAGCTTATGGGCGGTAAGATTTGGCTGGAAAGTGAAGCGGATATTGGCAGCACATTTTACTTTAGCATACCTTTTACAAAAGCGGAAAAACTGCCTTCTGTGAAGCACCCGCACATCTCAAGCTGGAATAGCCTGCATGGCAAACGTGTACTGCTTGTAGAGGATAATGAAGTAAACCAAATGATTGCCCAAAGCCTGTTAGAACAGGTGGGTATTTTAAGCCATGTTGCGGCAAATGGCCAGGAAGCCTTGGAGTTTTTAGCGCATACAGAAGTAGACCTTATCCTTATGGATATACAAATGCCCATTTTGGACGGTCTTGAGGCTACAAGGCGTATACGTTGCCAAAAGGGCCTTTGCGGGCAACGTGGAGCCCAAGTGCCCATTGTGGCCATGACGGCCCATGCTATGGATAATGACCACGCAAAAAGCTTGGCTGCTGGTATGAATGCCCATATCACAAAACCCATTGAGCCAGAATGCCTGTTTGCCACACTGGCCGAATGGCTGAACTGACCAAGCACACACAAACGCCATACGCTTTAAAAACGCCTGCCGTATGCCTTTGTTTCAGGCATACGGCAGGCGTAATTGGTATTATGCGCTACAAGGGCAAGCCTTCCTGCACATTTTTAGGGATAATATCCTTTAAAATCTTTTTGGAGTCTGGCATTTTTCTGGCCAGTGCCAATTCTGTATGCGCCTTTAAGTATTCTAAATTCTGGCGCATGTTTTTATCAAACACCCCATCTGTAGTAAAATCTTGCGCAACGGTTTTAAACGCATAATCCCGCATGGAAGATGGGTAAGAAGCTATATCCATAAGGCGCGATTTATAGAATAAAGATATGGAATTAAGCTGCTCATGTATGCTCTTTTGCAGGTTTGTATACCCTTTTAGCGTTTCTTCAAGCTTCTTTGCAGTGGCAATATCTTTCTTTTTATTGGCACTATCAATAGCGGTTTGTATCTCTTCAATAGTGCCAAGTGTCATATAGTGGCGTACAGCTAAATTACGCATAGAATCTGCAAGGTACAGCATGGTACGCACAAGGCCTTCTGCTGCAAGGTTTTGCTGGCGTTCCAGCTCAATATTATTGTCTTTCAGCACACCACGCAAAGATTGCAGGTTTTGCTTTAAAGCGGGGTCTATAGTTGCTGCAAGAAGGGTGTCTATTTGCTCAAGCGGGTTGCCACTAAGCGGCAAAGCCTGGGTTTCCCCAAAGTCTTCCCATTCTGCCTGCAAGGTTTCTGGCCGTGTACCACCAGGGGTGTTAATGCCAGAAAGCACCACACGAAAACCTAAGTCCCGCGCTGCTGCAAGGCCATTTTCCAAGAAAAGGGCCACTTCTTCTCTGCTGCCGGGGTAAATATCTATTTCAGGGCTAAGATAACTGCCGCCCTTGCGTATAGCGCCGCCAGAAGCCCCGTGTAAACGGTTGCCCAAAGAAAAGCGGAAACTTTCCTGCATAAATTCTGCCACATTACCAGCAGTATCGTACAAGCCTAATGGGTTGGGCTTGCGAGAACCAACAGGCAGGGGTTTTTCCAATATGCGGCCCCCTTCTGCCTTATACACCGCATAATCGGCAAGAGTTTCCCCTTCTTGTATGGGGAAAATGGGTGTTTGGCGCAATGTATCAGAAGGTACGGCATTGCCCCCACGCGCCGCGTATTCCCACTCTGCCTCTGTTGGCAGGCGGATGAAACCCACGTTTTTTCTGTCTCCGGCAAAACGGGGCACTGCATCTGGCGCATTTTCCAAAAGCCACAGGGTGTACTTTCTGGCAAACTCCTGCGCTTCATGCCAGGAAATGGATGTAATGGGCAAAGCATCTGCCTCTGTTGGCGGGTCTGCCGGGCATACATTTTCCATTATGGCTTTCCATTGACCCTGGCTTATTTCATATTTGCCTGCAAAATAGTAATGGTAAGGCAATTCTGTTGCTGCGGGTAATGTACTTTGCCATGCAGGGGCTAAATCTTCCTTGGCAAAGGGGGCTGCAATATTGCCGCTGTAACGCCTGTCATAATATTCTCTATCTGCATGGCTTGTTACTTCAAGACCTAAGGGGATTTCAAAATCCCATAAAAAACCCTTTGCAGGCACTGCCACTGCTTTCATAACTAAAGAAAGCTCACAGGGCATTGGCAGTATAATATCTTTACTGTCTGGCACGGGGTTATACAAAGCTTCTTTTGTGACAGTTGCATTTTTGCTCTGCAAGCCAGCAGCCTGAGCAGTAAAAGGGAAAAAAACACTGCACATAAGCACAAAAACACCACATAAACGGAACATGCTATATCTCCCGTAAAACATCTGAAGGGGCTATTCTGGCTGCCCATGCAGCGCCCTGGAGTGAGGAAAGCACAGAAAGCGCCAATACCCCAAGCACAATAGCCAAGTAATAGGTTAAAGGCAGGCTGCACACTACCCCACCCGCCAGCGTACCAGCAAAAAGGGAGTTAATGCCCGCTGCCAAAGCAAGGTAGGCAAGACCTGCCAAAAGGGTGGCTATAAAGCCTGTAAGCGCTGCCTGCGTGACAGGAAAAAGGCGCAAGGCAGCCGTGGAAAAACCTAAAAGCCGCAACATGCCAAGGTGTTTGTCTTTGCGCCGCACGGCGGCAAGCACATTGCTTGCCATAGAAGCAAGCGCCCCTACTGAAACCGTAAGGCCCACCAGAGCGAATATAAGGGATAAAGACCTGTCTAAAGACTGCACAGTAGCTATTTCTGCCGCTTTTGTGTACACAGGGATATTCTGGGCTTCAAAATAATCCCGCAATGGGCCTACACTTTCCAAGTCTTTTGCATACAGGCGAAAACTGGCAAATGTGGAAGCCTGCTTTTCATCCCCAGAAAAACCGCGGTCTGGCACGGCAATATAATCTCGGTAGTTTTCTGCATCTTCCAAAAAGGCAAGGGTCACAAATGCCACTTCCTTACCTTCTTTTTCTATTGGCAAAATACCTTCCACCAGCATGGAAATTTCTACAGATTCCAAATTTCCCTGCGGAGTTTTACGGCCAAGCTGCCCTGTTACTGTATCCCCAACTGCCACACCCAGGCTTTGCGCCGCAGCATACGAAAGCACAAGACCATCATTTGTGGAAGGGGGTATTTCTGCAACCGGGTCCCCTGCTGCCGTAGGTTCCAATGATACGCGCACACGGCTGCTTTGGGCATTTGCCGGGGCAAATATAAGCTGCATGGTGGCGGCTATATCGCGCGTGCGGGGTATGGCAAAAGCCACTTCTGGCTTTTCTTGTACAGCCTGTATCCATTCTCT
>CAZPTC010000081.1:0-9639 GCA_964589455.1 uncultured Desulfovibrionaceae bacterium
CCCCTTTTGTGAACAAAAGGGGCCTCCCCGTCCCCCAAACCCCCATCCCCGCCCCCAAAAAACTTTTATTCGGGTATGCGGGGAAAATGTTTCCCTTTTTTGTAAAAATTTGCTCCAATAAGGTGTGTTATGTTACACATTAGCGAAATATTAGAAGAAATTAAGGCCACCCCGTATGAGGATATCCCCTTTTTAGCCCCCCATACAGGTAAAATTGCGTTTGAAAAATTAGAAATAGGCGCGCCTGTTAAAGGCCCCAGTGGCGAATGGAAAGAAATACCAGGCACCTGCATCGCTACCCTCACAAGAGAGAATAACCCCAAAAAGCTCTGTTTTTGGGAAAAAGGCACTCTTGTAGAGCTGAATAAAGACGTTGATGGTGCGTTTATAGAAGCAGGCACAAAACTTGCCACCATACGCCACTACCTTTCTAAAGATGAAGTAGTGCGTCGTATTTTGCAAAAGACCCTGTTCCTTTTTCTTGCCCCAGAGCGCGGCAAATACTACTTTGTACCAGAAGTGGATAAAAAGGTAAAAATTTCCGGTGCCCGCACTGTTACTGTGCATGACGGCATGGAACTTTTTATCCTTTCCCGTATGAAGCGCGAAACCACCTTACCCTATTATGGCCCACAAGGCGTTATATTCCAAGTATATATGGAAAATAACCAAAATGTGGATGCCCTTGCACCCCTTATTGGCGTGTGCGAACCCCAAAGCGTGGATGAAATGGAAGAAGTTATCCAGCGCGTGACAATGGAATGGGAAGAACCTGCTTAATGCCCAGTGCTTGCCCTGCTATGCAGGGAAGGGTAAGGGGGATTTTCCCTGTAACATGCCGGAATCACTTGCTTGACACCCTGTAGAAGTCGGGTATAGTCTAAAAGCCTGCTGGCTAAACCATTGGGTCAGTGGGCGACTGGAAGCGAATAGGCATCGCTTGAGAAAAGTTTTTTTGTGAGGGCTGTATGCTGAATAAAGTTATGATTATTGGAAGATTAGGACGGGATCCTGAACTACGCTATACCCAAAGCGGCTCTCCTGTTGCCACACTTAATATCGCCACGGACGAGTCTTACACAGACCGCGAAGGCAATAAAGTAGATAAAGCAGAATGGCACCGTGTGGTGGTATTCCAGCGCCAGGCAGAAACCTGCAGCCAATATTTGGGCAAGGGCAGCCTTGTATTTGTAGAAGGCAAGCTGCAAACCCGTAAATGGCAGGATCAGCAAGGCCAGGACCGCTTTACAACAGAAATTCGCGCTGACCGCGTGCAGTTTTTGGATAGAAAGGGTGAACGTGGTAGCGCCCCCGTACCCCAAATGGATGACGATGGCTACGCACCAGCAGCTCCCCGCGCTTCCCGCGGCAATGCCCCGCGTGACCCCTACGAAGATTTAGGCCCTGCCTTCCCCTCAGAAGCCAGCGCTTTGGACGATATTCCGTTTTAAAGTATTTTTTTGACACAGTATACGCGTTCTTCTCTTACCGCATGGTAAAAGAAGAACGCTTTTTTTTGCAATTTTTCTGAAAGCCCTTTGGAAAATCTACTCAAACAAAAAGTTTTTTTTGGAAAAGGAAGGGGGTTTTTCCTTCCCCCAACTTCTTTACCCCCCGTATTTTTCTTTTAGCCATTCAGGTATTGCCACGGGTTTGCCCAATTTATTCACCACAGCGTGCAGGGTCATGCCTTCTGCAAGCATAGTCTCTAATTTTTCATCATACATTTGGTATACAAAGCGCACAGAAGCGCGCTTCCATTCGCTAATGGCCACGCGCACATGCACAAGGTCGTCGTATCTGGCGGGGCTTTTATAGCGGCATTCTACTTCCACAACAGGCAGGGCAAGGCCACTGGCCTCAATTTCTTTGTAGGAAAAATTAAGTTTGCGGCTAAATTCCCCGCGGGAGCGTTCAAAAATATGTATATATTCGGCATGGTACAAAACGCCCATAGCGTCTGTTTCACCATAGGAAATGCGGTGTGGCATAAGAGCTTCTGGCTGGGGGAAATTTTTTTCCATTTTTTTATCCTTTTTAAGAGGTGACAAAGCTTCTAGCTTGGAGTAGAAAAAAGGTGTTTGTGTTTGAAGGACAAGCAAAGACTTTTTAAGGAGAATATACAATGGACCATAAATTTATCATTTGGGACGACAATGCCCGCCGCATCAATGCTATGGAACCCCGCCTGAAAAGCGTGCTTACCCGCCACGGCATTAAAGCGCTTATCCAAAGTAACTGCGAACCCCCCTTACTTTCTCGCTTTAATCTTATTGGCCGCACCCCTGCCATACAATTGGACGATGGGGAGTTTTGGCACCGCAAATACGGCGAAGAAGTAACAGAAGAACAATTTGAAGAACTTATCCAAAAGTTTATAGCGGTAAAAGCGTTTTAAATAATGCATACCCTTGCAGGGGTAGTGCATGAGACGTACAAGTTTTTGGCAAGGCGGGTGCAATGGCACTCGCCTTATTTTATATGGCCTGTTTTCTTTAAAATGCCCATAGTGCTGCGCGCTATTTCCAGCTCTTCATTGGTGGGAATAACAAGTATGGCTGTGGGGGAATCTGGCTGGCTGATAAAGCGTACATCTCTGGAAGGGTTTTCATTCAAAACCGCGTCAAAGCAAAGGCCAAAATTTTCCAGACCCTCGCAGGTTTCTTCCCGCACTTCGTGGGCATTTTCCCCAATACCCCCTGTGAAGACTAAGGCATCAATTTTGCCAAGCGCAGCAAGGTAGGAACCAATATATTTTTTCAACCTGTAGCAGAACATGGCAAAGGCAAGCTCCGCATCGGCATCGCCAGTGGCTCTTGCGGCTAGCAGGTCGCGCATATCATTGTGCCCGCAAATGCCTTTTAAGCCAGACTCTTTGTTAAGCAGGCTGTGCAGGCCATCCACAGTGTAATTTTCGTGCCGCATAAGGTGAATAAGAATAGAAGGGTCAAGGTCACCAGAGCGCGTGCCCATAACCAGACCTTCCAAGGGGGTAAGACCCATGCTTGTATCTACGCATTTCCCTTTTAAAATGGCGGCAACAGAGCTGCCATTTCCTAAATGGCAGGTAATGGCGTTAAAGCGCTTCAGGGGAATACCCAAAAATTCGGCGGCCTTTCGGCTGACATATTTATGGGATGTGCCGTGAAAACCATAACGCCTAAGCTGGTGTTTATGCGCCAATTTTTTAGGGATAGCGTAAGTATAGGCGTAGTTTGGCATGGTGGCGTGAAACCCTGTATCAAACACCGCAACATTGGGAATACCAGGGAAAATTTCTTCCATTACCTCAATGCCCATAAGATTAGCAGGGTTATGCAAAGGGCCCAGGGCCGCATATTCGCGTATAACGTCCTTCACCTTTTGGTCGATAAGTACCTCTGTATAATGCGGCCCGCCCAGTAACACTCTATGCCCTATGCCAATAAGATTACGCTTATTCTCCAATACACCTTTAACAGGGTCAAGCAGCATATCTGCTATTTCCCGCATGCCGTGGGCATGGGTAGGGTAATGGTCATGCCGTGTTTCGCTTTCAAGTTCCCCATCAAAGTAGCGGTTGTATACCAGCTTGCCAGCAGGCTCTCCAATACGCTCCACCAGGCCAGATGCCAAAATTTCCTCTTCTGGCATAGAAAAAACCTGGTACTTGAAAGAAGAGCTGCCGGCATTCATCACAAGCAGCGCCTGGTGTTTGGGCATACAGGCTCCTTGGGGGATAAGTATCGTTGTTTCGGAAAAAAGGGCTTTTTGTTTTTTTGTTTTGAATACATTATATGTGCTTGAAGCAAAAAACAAGTAAAAACTTTGCAACTCTAAAGGGCTTTTTTGGTTTTTTTTGCTTTACTTTTTTACATGTCAGGCGTAAAAATTATTTATTGGGAATAATTCCTAATTACTCTATACCTGCCTAGGAGTTATTGTTATGTCTTCTACTGTTGTTTGGAAAGCGTTATCAGGTGCTTACATTGTGCTTACTGCTATTCTTACAGGCTTGTTATGGGGCACAGGGGGCACATTTTTTCTGGCTCTGGCGCTTTTTTTACTCGCAATTTTTTCATTTCTGTATGGTCGCAAATATGTTGTAAAGCCGTTAGAAATGTTTTATAGTTGGTGCAAGGAGCAGCTTGCTTCTATGCAGGGCAAACAGGGCGCGGGCGAAGCAAAAAATGGAGTATCGCCCGAACAGCGCGCAAAAGCTGCACAGCCTTCTTCTGTGTGTCAAACCATGCTTGGGTATTGCACCCAGCAGCAAACTATACACCAAGGCCTGAAGGCGGAACTTGCAGCCTCGCAAGAGGCAGCCAAAGATAACAAGGCAGAAGCAGAAGAAGCAAAGGCTGCGCGGGAAAAACTTGCTGCGGCTATGCAAAGCCTGGCTGATAAAGCCAGAACAACCTCCCAGCAAATCCATGCTGCGCTTATGGCGCTTTCTGTCACCATTGCAGAAATTGATGGCAGGGTAGAGCACCAGCGCTTTCAAATTGCAGACTCCGCAGATTCTTTGCAGGCAATTTTTGAAAGCATACGCGAAGTAGACCATGGTGTCCGTGCGGTTTCGGATGGGGCTGTGGAAAGCCAGAACAAAGCCATGACAGGCATAACAGATGTGCAGGAAGCGGTGCATGCAATGGATAGTGTGAAGCAAAGCACGCTTGCGCTTAAGGAGTCCATGCAGGCTTTGGGGCAAGAGGCAGACCGTATTGGTTCTGTGATGGATGTTATACGCGAAGTTGCGGATCAAACCAATCTTTTGGCGCTTAATGCGGCTATTGAAGCTGCAAGAGCGGGCGATGCCGGCAAAGGTTTTGCCGTTGTCGCAGATGAAGTGCGCAAACTGGCAGAGCGCACAACACTGGCCACACAGGAAGTAGCTTTGGTTGTACGCAATATCCAGGACAGAACACGCCAAAATGTAGAAGCTGTTGATATGGCAGCAGAAAATACCGTGCGTGGTGATGCGCTTGTGACCAAGGTTGGCAGCTTTATGGCGGAAATTGTGGAAAACATGCACACAACCGCCCAGCACCTTATTGATATTTCTGCGGCTGTAGAGGCGCAGTCTTTGGCTAATCAGGATGCAGGCCGTGGCATGCAGGAAATTCACACTGTTGCAAAAGAAAATGCAGAACGCATGGCAGAAATAACAGGAGCAGTTGTAGAAGTTTCTGGGCATGTAGGTGGTTTAGAGCTTATTGTACATGGTCTTTCCTCTGGCAGTGTCGATACATTCCGCGAAGACAAGCTTTTTTCGTGGAATCAAAACCTTAGCACAGGCATACGCCTTATAGATGATCAACATAAAACCCTTATTAATATGATTAACGAACTGTATTCTGCCATGCAGCAACACTCTAGTGACACTATGATACGCCAGGTAATTGAAGGGCTGGAAAAGTACACCAAAACCCACTTCAGCACAGAAGAGCGCTTTTTTGAAAACTCCGCTTACCCGGATACTGCCCGGCATAAGCAAGTACACCGTGAATTTGAGAAAAAAATTGCTCAAGCACGGCATGATGTGGAAAGTAAAACATCTGCTGTGTCTATGGAGCTGCTCAATTTCCTGAAAGACTGGCTGTTAAAACATATACAAGGTACAGACTTAGGGTACGCAAAGTACGTAAAAGTTTAGTGCCAGAGGTGCGGGTATGTTACTTGATACCAATTCTGTCCTCTTTTCTCTTTCCCTGGCTATGGACTGTGTAGAGCAAGACTTGCTTGGTGTGACCTCTAACCATTCCAAGCGCGCGGCCTATATCAGCATGGCACTGTGCCACCAGGCAGGGCTTGCTAAAGAAGATATTTTTGATATGGCAAGCTGCGCTATTTTGCATGACAATGCGCTTACAGATTATATGCGCGGGCGTAGTTCGGATGAATTGCGCAAGCTGGAAAATATTGCCAGCCACTGCACACTTGGGGAATCTAATGCCCTCTTATTTCCCTTCATTAAAGACGGCAGAGGGGTAGTACGGGAACACCATGAAAATTGGAATGGCACCGGCTTTTTTGGGCTGACAGGAAAAAATATTAACTTTCGCGCCCGTGCTTTGCGCCTTGCGGATAATATTGATCTGCTTTTTGCTTTGGGGGAAATGCCCCCTTCTGGCATAGAAGATGTGCTTTTCCATTTAGAAACAGAAAAAGCCGTGCTGTATGACCCAGATCTGGTGGAACTATTTACCTCCATAGCAGATGAAGCCTTTTTTGCAAGTCTGGAAGACAGCCGTATAGATGCTTCCCTTGCCCGTGCCACACCACCCTTTATGCGCGATTTGGATCTTGACAGTATCACCCGTATGACGCGCCTTTTTTCTTCCATTATTGACTCTAAGTCTGTATTCACCATGAATCACTCGCTTGGTATAGCTGACATTGCCCACGTAATGGCCCAGCACTATGGTTTTACCGGCGATCACCAGGCAAAGTTTATTATGGCTGCGCATTTGCATGATGTGGGAAAGCTTGCCGTTTCTAACGCAATTATTGATAAGCCAGGTAAACTCACAGATGAAGAATACGCCAAAATGAAGCACCATGTCGTGTTTACTAAAACTATACTGGCCGTTATTGAAGGCTTTGAAGATGTCACAAAGTGGGCAAGCGCTCACCATGAACGCCTGAATGGCACAGGCTACCCTAATGGCTTAAAGGCTGATGAGCTTAGTCAGGAAATGCGCATGCTTGCTTGTATAGACGTATACCAGGCCCTTGTAGAAGACAGACCCTACAGGCCAGCTATGCCCCACCAAAAGGCCATAGAGGTTTTAAAAGGTATGGCAGATAAGGGTGAGCTGGATATGTCCATAGTGCAGGAAATGGAAAAAGTTTGCGCCCCTGCTTAAACCGGCTCTTGCCACGCTGTAACCCGCCAATATTGCGTCTTGCAAAAAACAGAAAAATGGGTAATAATACGCACCTATACTTTTAAGGAGTTATGCATGACTGAGCGTACTTTTTCTATTATTAAACCCGATGCTGTTGCCCGTAATCTTACCGGCGAAATTTTGGCCATGATCCAAGGCGCAGGCCTTAAAGTCAAGGCCATGAAGATGATACAGCTTACCCCTGCCCAGGCAGAAGGCTTTTATGCAGTGCATAAGGAGCGCCCCTTCTTTGCAAGCCTTGTGGAGTTTATGTGTTCTGGCCCTGTTGTATGCTCTATTCTGGAAGGGGAAAATGCCATTGCCCGTTACCGCGAAATAATGGGCGCCACCAATCCCGCCAATGCTGCAGAAGGTACAATCCGCAAAAAATACGCCCAAAGCATTGAAGCTAATTCTGTACACGGTTCTGATGCACCAGAAACCGCCGCTTTTGAAATGGGGTACTTCTTTAACGCGCTTGAGATAGTAGGCTAATGAAGACGTTAGCCTGTATAGGCTGTGGGGCTATGGGTACGGCTATTTTAAAAGGCCTGGCCCATGGCCCTTTACGTCTTGTTGCCCATGACAGAACCCGCGCCAAGGTAGAAAGGCTTGCGGCAGATGGCGTTGAATGGGCGCAAAACCCACAGGATGCCACCAGCAAGGCAGATTATGTGCTGCTTGCCGTTAAACCCCAGCATATTGCCCTCTTGCTGGAAGAGCTTCAGCCTGTTCTGCGGCCTGATCAAATTATTATTTCTATTGCCGCTGCGGTAGATATGGCAAGCTTGAAAAAAGCTTCTGGCGGTATTTGCCCGGTTGTGCGCCTTATGCCCAATTTGCCTGTTAAGGCGGGCAAGGGTGTATTGCCTTTTTGTGTGGAAGATTTGCCGCAGGAGCAAGCTACAGAATTACTTTTGCTTTTTGTTCCCATTGGTCTTACCATTGCCTTGCCGGAAAGCAAGTTTGCCGCTGTTACCGCTCTTTCTGGCTGTGGCCCTGCATTTGTATGCCTGTTTATGGAAGGCATGGTTAATGCAGGTGTTACCCTTGGTCTTTCCTATACAGATGCCGCAAGCATTGTAGCTGCAACATTTGAAGGCACAGCCGCCCTTGTGCGGCAAAACACCCTTTCTATGGCAGATACCCGCGCCCAGGTTTGTTCCCCGGCAGGTGTTACTATTGCCGCCATAAATCACATGGAAAAACATGCGGTGCGCGGCCTTATTACAGAAGGCACCCTTGTTGCCGCAGAACGTGATAAATCTATGGGCAAAGGCGCGCAGTGAATATCTTTTTCCTCAATTACGATGGCTATAGCGGCTGTAGTGGTGTGCATATCCACTTTCTTGCCAATGCCCTTGCTGACCGTGGGCATACCTGCACCGTTATTTTGCCATACCCTAATGAGAAAAACGATTATTTTGGCCCTGTGCGGTATAATTTTCTTACATTTGACGAAACTTTGGCTCTTGCCCAAATGCGGCCTGCTTTTTTTAAGCAGGCCGTTTTCCACGCCTGGACACCCCGTGAAGTCTTGCGCCCCATAACCCTGTTTCTTGCAGAGCATTTTAAGCGGCCCTATTTTGTCCACTTGGAAGATAATGAGCGTTATATTCTGGAAAAAGCATATAACGCCCCTTTTGAGAAGCTGGAAGAAGCTGCCCGGAATGGCCGCATAGAGCCAGCGCCCCAGTTTAGCCACCCCTTGCATCACCAGGAATTTTTGGCAAATGCCGCCGGGGTTACCTGTATTATTGATGCCCTGAAACGCTTTGTGCCAGAAAATGTGCCCACAGAAGTTTTCTGGCCTGCCTGCGAAGACGCCTTTTTCCGCCTTTCCCCAAAGCCCAATATGGCTGTGCGCGCCCAGCTTGGCATTGCCCCAGATGAATGGGTTGTGACCTACCCGGGTAATTTCCATTTTGCAAATTGCCATGTTATGCAAGAGCTTTACCTTGCCCTGGATATTCTTGCAGCTTCAGGGCATCCTGTGCGCCTTATCCGTGCAGGTGGGGAGTACGGCGATATTTCCACAGAAGCTAAGGCCGCTTTTATCCGCCACGGTATCCATGTGGGCATGGTGCCAGCTACAGAATTGCCCGCCCTTGTGGGGGCCGCCAATTTACTTGTGCAGCCCGGTGCCCCCGGCGATTTTGACGATTGCCGCTTCCCTTCCAAACTTCCCTTTTTCCTTGCAAGTGGCAGACCCCTTGTTACAGCCGCCACCAACCTTGGCAAGCTCTTAAAACATGGCGAAAATTGCCTTATATTGCCAGATTCTTCTGCGCAAAGTATCGCTGCCTCCCTTATCACTCTTATAGAAAACCCAAGCCTTGCCGCGCAAATAGGGCAGGCTGGCCGCCAATTTGCCCAGCAGGCCTTTAACTGGGATAACTCCGCCAAGAGAGTGGAAAGGTTTTATAAAAAAGTGCTTGGGGAAGAATGATATTTGTTGAGGGAGGCCCCCCCTTTTTTTGTTTACTTGGATTGTCAAGTGAAAGTTGACAATCCAGGGAAACAAAAGGGTTTGCCACTCCCCCAACTGTCTTCCATTCTTACATAATATCCTGCAAGGTGTGGCGTTGGTATTGCAAAAGCCGTTGGCTTTCCTCTGAATCTGCCCATGCGCCTTGCCCTTTGTCTGGGAAAAGGGACGCATTGGGCATGGGGATGCCGGCTTTTTCGCAATTCATTCGCACATATTCACCGTGGGTTGTTTGCATGGTGGGGCCGCCGCCAAGGTTGAGTATTTTGCGTTCGCACTCTG
>CAZPTC010000082.1:0-9529 GCA_964589455.1 uncultured Desulfovibrionaceae bacterium
GGAAACCCTTTTTGTTCACAAAAAGGGTTTCTCGCCTCCCCCAACAACTCACCTTCCCTCCTACGCAAGGGCTTGGAGAAGGAGTAAAGCGACGATGTTAATAATTTTGATCATAGGGTTAACGGCTGGGCCGGCAGTGTCCTTGTAGGGGTCACCCACAGTGTCGCCCGTTACTGCAGCCTTGTGGGCATCAGAACCCTTGCCGCCGTAGTTACCGTCTTCAATGTATTTTTTGGCATTGTCCCAGGCGCCGCCACCAGAAGTCATAGAAATGGCGACAAATATACCGGTGACTATGGTGCCCATAAGCATAGCGCCCATGCAGGTAAAGGCAGCAGCCTGACCACCCACAGCGGATATGACAAAATACAGCACAACAGGGGCAAGCACAGGCAAAAGGGAGGGCAAAATCATTTCGCGTATGGCGGCCTTGGTAAGCATATCCACAGCAGCGGAATAATCTGGTTTAGCTGTGCCTTCCATAATGCCGGGTATTTCTTTGAACTGGCGGCGTACTTCTACCACAACAGCGCTACCCGCGCGTCCCACACTCATCATGCCCATAGAGCCAAAGAGGTAGGGCAGAAGGCCACCAACAAGCAGACCAACCAGAACATAGGGGTCTTGCAGAGAGAAGGAGATATTAAGGGTGGGGAAAAAGCGGGTAAGTTCTTCTGTATAGGCGGCAAAAAGCACAAGCGCGGCAAGGGCGGCAGAACCAATGGCATAACCTTTGGTAACGGCCTTGGTGGTGTTACCCACAGCGTCAAGGGCGTCTGTAATTTCGCGCACTTCTTCCGGCAAACCGGCCATTTCTGCAATGCCACCGGCATTGTCAGTCACAGGGCCGTAAGCGTCAAGGGCAACAACCATACCTGCAAGAGCCAGCATGGTGGTAGCGGCAAGGGCTATACCAAACAAGCCCGCATTAGCGTAAGCAATAAGAATACCAGCGCAGATAATAATAACCGGAACAGCCGTGGACTCCATAGAAACAGCAAGACCCTGGATAACATTTGTTCCATGGCCGGTTGTGGAAGCTTTGGCTATGCTGCGCACAGGGCGGTAGGCAGTGGCTGTGTAGTATTCGGTAATCCACACAAGCAGGCCGGTAACACCAAGGCCGGTAAAGCAGCAAACAAGCAGGTTGCCGCCAGTAAAGCTTTGGCCGTTAATCTGCATACCTTCTACACCCCAGAAATACCCAAGTGTGACAAGGGTAATAAGGGCGGCAGAAACAAGAGCCGTCATGCCAAGGCCTTTATACAGGGCTTTCATGATTTTTTTGTCAGTGCCAAGCTTTACAAAGTAGGTACCGGCAATAGAACCAAGAATACATACGCCGCTTACAAGCAGGGGGTACATCATCATGGTGTTTTGCAGGGCACCTGTAAAGTAGATAGAGGCAAGAAGCATGGTGGCCACAATGGTTACCGCGTAGGTTTCAAAAAGGTCAGCGGCCATACCGGCGCAGTCGCCCACGTTGTCGCCCACGTTGTCCGCAATAACGGCGGGGTTACGGGGGTCGTCTTCAGGGATACCGGCTTCCACTTTACCCACAAGGTCAGCGCCCACGTCTGCGCCTTTGGTGAAAATACCGCCACCAAGACGCGCAAAAATGGAAATAAGGGAAGCGCCAAAGCTAAGCGCCACAAGGGCTTCCATAAGTTCTTTCTGGGGAACACCAAAAAGGGTAAGTATGGCGTAGTATATGGTGATGCCAAAAAGACCCAGACCCACCACCAAAAGACCAGTAATAGCGCCGGACTGGAAGGCGATGTTAAGGGCAGGCACCATGCCTTTACGGGCGGCTTCCGTGGTACGCACATTGGCGCGCACAGAAACATTCATGCCAATGTAGCCGGCTACACCGGAAAGAACGGCACCAATAACAAAGCCCAGGGCTACAAGGAAAGAAAGGGTGAAAAGCAGTAACACGGTTACCACAATGCCCACAATGGCAATAGTGCGGTACTGGCGGTTCAGGTACGCTTGCGCGCCTTCCTGAATAGCGCCTGCTATGCGCTGCATTTCTTCATTGCCTGTGCTGGCGGCAAAGACTTTCTTTGCGGCCTGGAAGGCAAAGCCAAGGGCCAAGCCTGCGCAGATAAAGACTAAGAAGAGTGAAAACATACTACCCCCGACGGATATTAAGAAAATTTAAAAACAGCTCGCGTCAGCCAGTGACAATAAGAGAATTTCTCTTTTTTTTCAAGGAAAAAAATGCCAGGAAAATGGAGCAAAAGCTTCTCAGCGAGACTCAATTTCCTCTACAGGTTCACTCAGCAGGAATTTGCCGTCATCTATCCAGCTTTTTAGTGTTTCTGCAATTTCTAAAGAAATGGTGTATGAAGTAAGTGGTGCGGTTTCCACTTTTTTCCCATTTACTGTGATGCTGCCAGAACGCAGGTCTGCATACGAAACATGGGTGATTATTTGACCCTTGCCATTGGGGTAATCGTCGCTGTAATCGCGTACAGGCATAAGAATATCTTTTTCCTGCACCCCAGCACGGGCGGCAATTTGCGCGTTCAGCACAGGTATGGGAATACCCACGCCCAGCGCTAGAGAAGGCCCATAGCCTAAGAAGGAAAGGCCACGCACATATTTTGCCTGCATATTCTTTAAATTGCCCTTAAGCATAAGTGTGCCGGAAGGCGTAAGAGGTATGCCGTTTTCTGTGCGTTTTGGCGCCACCACATGCTGGGTGCCAGCCCCAATAACATAACCAATGCCCCCACCAAGGAAAATGCGGGTACCAAGGCCTATAGTTGTAAGAAATGGGTCGCAAAACAAGGGGGAAAGCGGGCCTGCCGTGGCAAAATTAGCGTTGCGCATATTGGGCTTTAATGGCCCCATGTAGGTGTAAATATTTTTTTTGCCAAGGTTAACCGCTACATTATAATTTTGGTAGCAGTTGCGCGGGTTAACAAGCTCTGCAAAAGGCAGGTTGGCAAGGGTAATGTCCCGTTCTAAAAGGCGGCGGGGGTAGCAGTCTGTCCCGTAGCCTTCTGCACGCAAATGCAGGGTTTTGCCAGCCACCAGGTCCTCAATAACATGGCCGCCCCCATATTTAAACTGCCCAGGGTACACCTTGTTGAGTGGGTCATTTTCCCCAGGTTCAGTTGCGCCAAGGTACCCGTCTGCTGCTGCAATGCCGCCATAAGCAGGCACATCATTAAGCCATATTTTGGAGGCTTTGATAAGCGGCGGTTCTGGTTGGCCAATATTGAAAAAAAGCCCGGAAGAACACATGGGGGAAAAGGTACCTGTTGTGACAATATCCACTTTTTGGGCGGCTTTTTCCGGCCCTTCTTTTGCCACAAGTTCCCCCATGGCAACAGCGGTAAGAACAACTGCTTTACCGGCTGCCACACGTTCATTTATCTGGGCTATTGTTTTCAGGTTGGAAGAATTCACAAAGGCCTCCTTGGGAATATATTATCCCAGCTTTGCCAGGGCTTTCCGCGCAATATCCATATCTGGGGAAAGCTCTAACGCTATGTTCAGGCATTGGCGGGACTGCTCCCTTGCACCCGCCTGGAGAAACACTACACCCAGATTATACGCAATACTGGCGGAAGCGTAGGGGAAATTGGCGTTTAGCTTAAGCGCATGTACCATACATTTGCGGGCTTCTGCAAAGTCTTTGCCTTCTGCATACGCCATACCCATGTTATAATACAAATTTTCATCCTCTGGGGCAACCTGGAGGGCTTTTTTATACTCAGTTATCGCATCCTGCCAGCGGCCTTGCTGCCTGAGGGTTATACCAAGCTGGTTGAAGGTGACAATATCATCATGGGAAAGGAATTTACCTTTGGCAGCAAGCGCCCTGCGTAAAAACTTTTCGCTCTTGCTTGGGTCTTTATCTGCATACATGGCAGCAATACGGCTGGAAATAGCCCCTACTTGTAAAAGCGCATCTTTGGTGGCCTGATCAATAGCGGCTTCAAACAATATTTCCGCTTTTTCTATGTTGCCCATGCTCAGGTGAATTTCGCCTATATTAACTTTTCTGTCCGCATTAAGTGGTGAAAGCTTATCTAATCTTTCCAGATACTTTAACCTATTTTCATCGTCGCCGATTTCTTCAGCAAGTTCTGCCAGTTTGCGCAATGGCTCTAAAAATAAATCGGCGTTTTTAGAAGCATTTTCATACGCTTCTCTTGCAGCAGATATATCCCCCAGATTTTTTTGCGCATCCCCAAGCAGCATAAGGCCAGCCGCGCTGCCTGGCTTCATTTCTAAAATCTGCATGGCAAGCTGGCGGGCTTTTTCGTATTGTTCCTGCGCAAGCATGCTTTTGGCCACATCTATCACTTGACCCAGCTTGGTTTGCGGGCGAATGGTAAAAGCCAGTTTTTCCACAAGTGTATTAGAAGAAACAGGTTTGGCAATAAAGTTATCCGCCCCTACTTCGTGCAGGTACATAATACGGTGTTTTTCCACATCAACAGTAAGCACAATAACGTACACCTGCGGATAGGCAATTTTGAGCTGCCGTACAAGCTGGCTTTGGTCAGTGCCATTATATATTCGCTCGATAAAAAGCAAAGGGAGACGACCATTTGCTATGGTATCGTTTATGACACGCAGGGTATGGCTTGGCTCTGCAACCCAGGTGAACAGGTCAGACTGGGTAAGAGCAAGGTGCTTGGTCAGCATGGTGCGCAAAGCCGCAAGAAAGGTCTGGTCAGTTGTTACCGCAACAAAATGCCCTTTCTGGCTTTGTACAAACTCAATAATAGTCGCCTCATACTGTTATTGTTTCATTTTCAGAACAACATCATTTGACATGGAAAGTCCCTTGGGTAGAAGAAAATGGCAAAATAAGGGCAATAGAAGCGAAAAAAGCGTAGCACAGGTGCGGCCAGAGCGCAAGCGTGTGCCGTGCGTGGTGGTAAAGAGGCAATCGGCCTTTAAACGTGTAATCTGTTTGGCAATACTGCCAACGTATTGGCAAAAATATGGAGAAAATAATATTCTTCCAACATAATAACGGTCTATTGCTCTTAGTATCCACATGTGGTATGATAAACTGGCTTTAAAAAGTGGTTGAGAGGCATTATACCTTTTTTATAAAGATTTTTATGGTAGCCTGGTGCAGGAAAAAAATTGCTTTTCTCTTTTTCTTGCTTGTCCTGCCCGCTTTGCTACAAGGGAGAGTCCATGAAAAAGTTTTGCTCCGTATGCTGTGTGTTTCTATGTTTTGTATGCTTAACTTTTGCACAAGCTGCCGGTACTAATGCCGGAGAAATACCGGTAGCTGCAAATGTACTGGGCTCGCCGCCAGCGCCGGATGCACGTGTTATTGGCATTATTGGCGGGGTAAGCTGGGCATCTTCTGCCATGTATTACCAGCGGCTTAATGAAAAAATGCGGGATACTTTTGGCCCTTTATATTCTGCCAATGTCCTTATGTACTCTATTCCTTTCCATGATTTTGCGGCGCAGGAACGTCTTGCGCTTTCAGGTGACTGGGTAATGCTTACAGAAACCATGCTTGGTGCCGCGCAAAGATTACAGGCTGGTGGAGCAGACTTTATTATTGTGGCCTCTAATACACTTAATTCCCTCAACCCCGTGATTGAAGAGGCAACTGGCCTGCATGTGGTAGGTATTGCAGAAGCTGTTGGCCGTAAAGTAGTGGAGCAAAATATTAAGCGCGTTATTTTACTTGGCACAGCGTATACAATGGAAAGCGATTTTTATCGTAAAATTTTAGAACAGGACTTTGGGCTTACTGTTATTGTGCCGAGTGCAGAAGAAAGGGCATACATAAACAAAATTATATTTGATGAACTGTGCAATAATACTATTACAGATGCAGCACGCGAAGGGTATAAAAAAATTATTGCCCGCCTTGTGGAAGAGGAGCACGCGGAAGGTGTGATACTTGGCTGTACAGAAATACCCCTGCTTATAAAGCAGGCAGATGTAAGTGTACCAGTATTTGACTCTACAGAAATCCATGTTGACGCAGCTTTGGCGTATGCAACTGGTGGGAAGTAGGGACAAGCTATAATCTCAAAAGGCCCCCAAAAACAGTGTTTCTGGGGGCCTTTTCTGCTCTATTCTATGTCCATTACAGGTATTAATCCGTGTCTTTTTCTGCAGTTTGCTTTTCAGGCGTATCCTGTGGGGTTAAAAAGGCATCGACAAAGCTGTTTTCTATTTTTTTGTAGCCGGAAACTACGCCATTTTCAATGGCTTTGTAGCCAGAAACCACGTTTTCCTCAATAGTTTTATAGCCAGATACCACAGTGTGTTCAATTTTCTTTTGTGTTTCCATTAACTTGTTCATGTCTTCTCCTTTTTGTGTATGGTAGTGTGTACCGGTTTTAAGTTAGTTTATGCCTTTAATAAGCGGCACAAGGGAAAGCAGCATAACAATGCCCACAATACCTGTGGCAATGCCAAGCACTGTACTGCTCCATACCATTGTAAGGCTCATGCCTGTGCCAAGTGCAAGTGCGCCTGCAATGCCAAGCAGTGCGGTCAGCAGCGTTTTGGGGCTAAGGCGTATGGGAGTTTTGCCTTCCATTTTGCGCCATGTGTATACTGTAGCCGCAAGAACAAGCAAACCTATGCAGCCTGTGATTACACCCGGCATAAAAGCGTTCCATTCTGGCAACATAGCCATGCACATGCCAAGTGCTAAAAAAATGACCCCAATAGTTCCCAAAACCATAGTGATGAAAGAACTTTTTTTCATGGTGTGAATCTCCTTTTATCTGTTTCAAATGTTATATGTTGGAGTGCGCGGTTGTGTATTGAAACCCTCGCGACAGCTCCTTTTTAAACAAGCATTGTTTGGGAATTGCTTATGGATTGTTAGAGAAATGTTAATTGCAAAAAAAACATAAAAAAAATTCCCAGCCAAAGCCGGGAATTTTTTATGTTGCATGGTGGTGTTTAGAGCATTTCCGTTAGGAAACGCGAAATGCTCTAGTAGCGTTTTTTTTTCATTCTGCTGCTTACCATAACATAGCTACCCACAAGCAGTGCTGCGCCGCCAAAAAGCATACCAGCCAGAGCATTTTGCGGACTATGGTTGCCACTGCTGGCAAAAGACAGAATGGCCGTTTGTGTCAGCACAAAGCAAAGCAGGGTAGAAGATAGGCCAATGGCACGCACGGCCTTTATTTCCAGCTCATCCCCTTTGCGTTGGCGGAAGATTTCTTTGCAGTTAAAGCCAAATTCTACAAACGTATACAGGGCAATGGTAATAGCCACAACAGGCGGGAATATAGCTGTATCTGGCACATAAAACAGGCGTATAGAGTATATGACATAGCAAAGGCTTGAAGCAGCTATAATAAGGCCCACAAAAAAGTAGCTTTTTACTTGCTGTTCCTTAGTCTGCGTGAGCATGTTAACAGCTACAATCCGTGCTAAAGCCATGCCCACACTGTAAATGGCATTGGCAAACATAAAGATTGATAAAGTCATAATGCTTATACTGGCCTTAAAAAGTACAGCAAGTATATCTTTTGCTACAAAAAAATACTGGAGAAAAACTTTCTTACTTCTGTATACGTTTTGCAGCTTTTTGAATAATTTTTTGGCGCTTTGAGAGATTAAGGATAGCATACGCATATTACTTTACCGCCAGTTCTACCGTAAAAACTGAACCTTTGCCCTGTATGCTTTGTACAGTAATAGTGCCATGCACAAGGTCAATAATGCGCTTTGCAAGCGCAAGGCCAAGGCCATTGCCTTCACCAGAATGGGAAACATCACCCTGATAAAACTTATCAAAAATGCGTTTAAGGGTTTCTGCATCCATACCTTGGCCAGTATCCGCAACAGAAACGGTTACTTTATGGCCATTGCAGCTTTGGGACAGTGTTATTTTGCCACCTGCAGGGGTAAATTTTACGGCATTAGATAACAGATTATGCCATACAAGGCGCAGCATATCTGGCTCGTAGCAGAGCATGCGTTTTTCTTCCATTTCTACCGCAAGGTCTATATGTTTATCTTCTAAGGATTTTTCCAGCGCAATGGCAATTTCTGAAAGCTGGCGGCATAGGTCGTATGGTTTGCTTACTGGCATAATTTCAATGTTTTCCAGCCTGTTAAGCCTTAGAATGTTGGTGACAAGGGAAGATAAGCTGTTTGCTGCCCCAATAATGTCATCTAGATATTCCGTGCGTTCTTCCTGCGTAAGGTTTTCGGTTTTAAGCGCCTGGGCATAGTTTGCAATAACGCTGAGAGGGGTTTTTATTTCGTGGGATACATTGGAAGCAAAGTCGCTTTTAAGGGTTTCAATGCTGGCAAGTTCGTGCAGCATTTTGTTAAAATCTTCTATCATCAGGTCTGTATAGTCTTTATTTTTCCCATTGTGCAAAGGCTCTATAAATGCAGAAAAGTCCCCGGCAGCAACGCGCCCTGTAGCTTCGCTAAGCTTACGCATGGGCATATCGAGTCTTTTATATTTCTGGTACACGGTTACAGCGCAAAAAATGGCGGCTATTATGGCCCAATACAGTATATATAAGGGGATATACGGCAGCCATACATCAATAACAACAGGCGCGCCAAATAAAAGGGCTGGCAGGCCTGCAAGTACGCCCATTGCTACAAGCATACCCAAATATTCCAGCCAGGAAAAGTAATGGATATGCTGCTTGCTGATATGTGCGCGGTGTTTTTTGCTCATGCCAGCACCGCCTTATACCCCAGGCTGTACACAGTGACAATTTTAAAGCCATCACATGCGGAAAATTTATCCCGCAGTTTGGTTATGTACACATCTACGGCACGCAGGCTTGTTTCGCTGTCTGCGCCCCAAAATTCGTCCATAAGCTGGGCGCGGGAAAATGTGCGGTTGGGGTAAGAAAGCAGTTTATACAGAATATTAAATTCGCGCACAGTAATGGGCACGGGGTTGCCTGCTACGTTTGCGGTCATGGCGTCGCCATCCATAGCCAAGTTACCCACTGCCAGTTTTTTTTCTACAGCTATGTGGGCACGCCTGAGCAATGCGCCCACGCGCATGGTTAATTCTTCCATATCAATAGGTTTAACCATGTAATCGTCTATACCAAGGCGGAAGCCTTTTTGTTTGGAAGCAATATCGTCTTTGGCGCTCATAAAGAGGATGGGGATACTTTTATCCAGTTCCCGCACGGTTTGGGCAAATGTAAAGCCATCAATTCCTGGCATCATGATATCAGAAATAATAAGGTCAAATGGGGTGGCATACATAAGGGTGTATGCCTCTTGCGGATTAAGACAGTGTTTGGCGGTGTAGCCATTGGAGTTTAAGTATTTGCAGACAATTTTACCAAGTTTTTCATCGTCATCTACTACAAGGATGTTAACCATACGCTTTTTCTCCTGCTGTGGCATTGCGTAAATACGGTAAACATACAGTATGGGATACTTGTTTCAGAATTGTTAACGTAGCCGATGCGCACAAAAATGGGGTCGTGAATGACCCCATAAATAAAAGTTTTTTTTGGAAAAGGGAGGGGGTTTGGGGGAGGGAAAAACCTTTTTCTTTCAAGAAAAAGGTTTT
>CAZPTC010000083.1:0-9499 GCA_964589455.1 uncultured Desulfovibrionaceae bacterium
TTGTATCTTCCATGCTGAGGGGTTGCCAGCCACCCTTGGGCAGGGTAAAGCGGCCTGTGTGCATGGCGCGGCGGCAAGGTACTGTGGGCAGGCCTTCTATATAGCAGTTTTCAAATACTACGCCTTCACGCGCCAGGCGGTCCATATTGGGGGTTTTTATCCAGGTATTACCGTAGCAGCCCAGATAGTTAAACTGTAAACTGTCAAACATAATGACAATGGCGTTTTTCATCATTTTTTTCTCCTTTCTGTTTGTGCTTTGCAAAAACAGTGTTCGCGTGCATGCACGCTTAAAAACGTGGGGCAGGGTTTGTAGCTGCTTAAAAAGCTTGCAAGGCAAAAAGTTTTTCACGCACGTTTTACTTCTTGCCGTATAAAAGCAAGTTTTGTTCCAATAATTAAGTAAATAAAAGCAGACTTCTTTTTTTAAGAATATCCATAAAAATTGTGGATCCACAAATTATAGGGGTAATTCTTGCATGCAAAGGTTTCACACAGGACAGTAGAAAAAAATAAAAAATATTTCTAGTTGTTATTTCAGGTTGTTGAGAATATTCCCTTTTTAAAAAAAGCAGTGTACCCTATAAGGGCTAAGCATGCACGCACTTCCACTGGGAGAAAAATATGAAAAAAACTGTGTTGCCAGTAAACCGAGTAGTAGATGGAATGTACGAGGTTTTTATGGCTAATGGCTTTGAGTCAGCACTAGATTTTTTTGTGCAGCAAGTCAATAAAGTGGGTAAAATTTTGCTTTGCCGCTGCATTATGCTTATTCCGACAAGCCATTCGTTCAGCATTTTATATGAGCAGAGTTACGATAAACATTTCCACATATTTGCAAGTAACCGCCCCTACCTTTTTTCTGCAGAGTTGGAAGAGTTTATGTATAGCTTGCAGTACCCGGCAAGCATGTGTATTCCATTAGATTTTTTACCATATTTTACGGAGAAAAGCACAAAGGAGGAGGTGTTTGCCATTCGCCTTGCGTTATACGCAAACCCTGGCAGTGTTATTTCGCTTACACTAATCACAAGTAGTGTTAAATGCCTTATCCCTGAAAACATGCATGTTTTTCAAGATATTGTAGGCGCATTTGGGTCTCGTTTGTCTACTGTTATGGATATGGAGGCGGCTTTTACAGGCAAACTAGAAAAGAAAAATGCCATGGATTTTGTGGAAACAAATTTCAGCCTGCATCCTATTATCCGACAAATTCGGCAAATTGCCCATACGGACATAAGTGTTATTATTTACGGAGAAAGTGGGGTAGGGAAGGAGTTTATAGCAAGGGCACTGCACGAAACTTCGCTTTACGCCAAAGGCCCTTTTGTGGAAGTAAATTGCGGGGCATTGCCAGAAAACCTTGCAGACAGCCTTCTTTTTGGCCATGAAAAAGGCGCCTTTACTGGCGCAATTAACACGATGCCAGGGTATTTTGAGCAGTCACAAGGAGGAACGCTTTTTTTGGATGAAGTGGGGGAGCTAAGCACTCTTGTACAAACAAAACTACTTAAGGTGTTAGAAAATAAAAAAATCCAAAGGCTTGGTTCACAAAAAACTATCCAGCTTAACATGCGTGTAGTGGCTGCTACCAATAAAAATCTTCAGCAAATGGTAAAAAATGGGCAGTTCAGGGAAGATTTACTGTTCAGGCTTAACCGTTTTATTCTCCACATCCCGCCACTACGGGAGCGCAAACAGGATATTTACAACTTACTTTCCTATTTTATGAAAAAAAAGACCCAGGAATATCGCTTGGCAGAGGCACCGCATATTGCCCCAAGCTCTATAGATAAAATTTACCAATATAACTGGCCAGGCAATTTGCGCGAGTTTGAAAATATGCTGGACAGGGCTTTTATACGCAATATTGGTTCTCCCAACGCCTTACTGCAATTAGATTTTCCAGAGGATGCTGTTTTTATGCAAGAAAATAAGCTGGCTCAGGAAAACAGCGCAGCTCACTTGCCGTATAGGGAAAAAACACTGGATGAGGTTATTGCAGAACATGTTGCCGCTACGCTGCACAGATGCCGTGGAAAAATATACGGGGAAGATGGTGCAGCCAAAAAGCTTGGCATACACCCTAATACCCTGTGCAATTATAAAAAAAAGTATGGCCTAAAATAAGTTGTGCCTGTTATACACCCTGCTTAACCGCTTTATCTATTTTTGCCAAGCAGTCTGCAAAGGTGTTGCATGCCTCATATATGGCCGCTACATTGCGTGTTGCTTTAGGGTCAAGGGAAACAATAAGATTTTCAAGTAGTTCAATAAGAGTATGTATGTCCTGCTCCAGTGCTTTCTGGATTTGCGTTTCTTCAGTGCGGTCAAACAGTATTTCCATAACACAGCGCATGGGTTTTCCATCTGCGTCATGTATATCAACAGGCACAGCAATTATATCCATATACAGGGTTTTATCCCCTCGCTTTTCACTGGTTTTGCCGTATTCCTCCTTGCCAGAATGAAAGGCGCGTACAGTGGGGCAGGCAACGGAACCGCTTTCTGCGCCTTTAAAACAAGACATATTCTTATTGCCAATTTCAAAGCATTTTTGGCCAAGCAGTTCTTCCTTGGTGCAGTTAAGCGTGGCTGCCATAGAGTCACTAACAAAAAGCACATCAAAAGCTTCGCTAATAACTGTATAAAATGCTGGGGTATTTTTAAAAACTAAGTCCGCAAAAAGCTGTGTTTCAGAAAGCTTTGCAAGCAGGTTTTTGCTTTCCATTGAGGGTATAAGTTCCTTGTTATCCTCCACCTGGTGGATAATGCGCGATATTTGATTTTCCTGGCGCGGTAAAAAAAGATCAAGTGTTTTTTCCCCGTGAGACAGCATGGCTTCGCGCGTAGTAAAATACTCTGTACCAAGGGTATAAAATGTTTCTGCAAGGGTTGGGTCAAATTGCGTGCCCGCGTATTTTTTTATCTCTTCAAGAGCAGTTGAGTGGGGCAGACCTTTACGGTAGGAGCGGTCTGAAGTCATAGCATCGTATGTATCTGCAATTGCCAAAATGCGCGCTCCAAATGGAATATTGCTGGTAGAAAGACTATCTGGGTAGCCGTGCCCGTCCCATCGTTCGTGATGGTGCATACCCATATCGCGGGCAAGGGAAAAGCTGTTAAGGCCGCGTAGCAGTTTTGCCCCATTAACCGGATGGGCGCGTATTTGCGAAAACTCTTCATCTGTAAGCCGGGCGGGCTTTGTGAGAATATTGTCCGGGGTGTAGATTTTCCCAATATCATGCAGCAGTGCTGAAAGACCAACATGCTGTACTTCTTCATCGGAAAGCCCCATAAATTTTGCCAGTTTCATGCTGATAATACTTACATCTGCAGAGTGGGTAGAAGTGTAGGCATCTTTTTTATCTAAAATAGAGGTAAGCGTTTTAATGATATCATAGGTAATCTCTTGAGATTTTTTGCGTAAAAGCATTTCCTGGGTTCTGTTAAGCATGATTTCCAAAATATAATCAAATGACGTGCCATCTTCCTTGTATAAAGGAATAGCGTAGTCATCCATATAGCGCTCTGTGCCATCTGGTAATGTATCATGGCGTAGCACATACGTTTTATTGCCGCTTTGTATTGCGTCGCGCACAGCACAAATTGAACACGGTATTCCATTATTGGAAAGGTTATAACAGTGCTGACCCAATACAGCTTCACGCTGCAACTTGCGTATTTCTAAAAAAGAGTCATTAATAAAATGGACGCGGAACTGTTTGTCCAGTACAATATACGCCAATGGCGTCCGCGCAACCATTGTGTATATCAGTTCAGAAAGGACGTGAGTATTTTGGAAGTCAATATTATAACGCATATTGCCTCTTACTCTTAAAATAAAGTAGTCCAACTACCCTGTGATGTTATCGTTCTGCCGTGATAAGATCAGTTCAATTTCATCTTTAGCCAAGCCAGTGCTGGAAGAAATTTCTGCTAAAGATTGCCCTTTTTTTTGGCCATTTAAAATCAATTCTCGCAAAAAACGTGGTGAGCGAGAAATGCCTTCGGCTTGTTGTAACAATTTTTGTAGAGTTTGTATACGGTTGTCCATACTGGTGTTAAGCGAGCGTAGCTGCTCTTGCCTTTGGGTAAAGGTGGCCACAAGTTCCCGTTCCAGCTCAGCATTTTGGTACAGGCGTGCAAGCAGAGCATCTTGATTTTCATATAAGGTATGGATAAGCTGTTCTGATTGCTTTAATCGCTTATAAAAAAAGATAGCCACTGCCATAAGGGACAGTTCCGCTAATGTAAGAAAAATAAGCAACGCTAAATACATGGCATTCCTGTATTCTGTTTATGCAGAAGTTTTTTTCCATAACTTTTTTTTCTGGAAAAGACGTTCTTCTACAAGAAATTTCCCAGTAATGGAAGCCGGGTCTGCCATAATGGCTTCCGGGGTACCTTGTGCAATAATATACCCGCCATTTTCCCCGCCTTTTGGCCCTAAATCTATCACATAGTCAGAGGCTAAAATAACGCTGGTATTGTGCTCAATAACCACAACCGTAGCCCCTTTTTCTACTAAATGGTGCAGCACTGTGACAAGCTTGCCCACTTCATGCATGTGCAGGCCAGTTGTGGGTTCATCCAAAATATAAATAGTGCCAGGAAGAGAGCGTTTTCCCAATTCCCGAGAGATTTTAATACGCTGCGCTTCCCCGCCAGAAAGGGTTGTGGCTGGTTGACCAAGGCGCAAATAGTCCAGACCCACATCTTCAAGCACTGCAAGACGGCGCTCCAGTGAGGGATAATTGGCAAAAAACTGCCTGGCCTCTTTTACGGATAAATCCAATACCTCTGCTATATTAAGGTCTTTGTAACGCACTTCTAATGTTTCACGGTTAAAACGACGGCCTTTGCAAACATCGCAGGTTACAAATATATCAGGCAAAAAGTGCATTTCAACCCGTATTTGGCCATCACCACTGCATGTTTCGCACCTGCCACCCCGTACATTAAAGCTAAAGCGTCCTGGCTTGTAGCCTCGCTTTTTTGCATCGGGTGTCATGGCAAAAATATTGCGTATTTCATCAAAAATCTTGGTGTATGTGGCAGGGTTAGAGCGCGGGGTTCTGCCAATAGGGCTTTGGTCAATAGCCACAATACGCTCAATACGTTCCACATTTTCTATAGAAGTAAGTGTGCCGGGTTGGTCTACCTTAAGGCCAAGATGCAGGGCAATATGTTTATAAAGGGTATCAATAACAAGGGAACTTTTGCCAGACCCAGAAACGCCTGTGACACATGTAAGCAGCCCAAGAGGTATGGGGCAATCCACATTTTTTAAGTTATTGGTGCTTACCCCTTTTAATGTTAAAAATTCGGTGGGAGTGCGGCGCTCATCTGGCAAGGGGATGGAAAGGTCGCCACGCATATAGCAGGCAGTAAGGGTTTTTGCTTTGCTGTAAAGGTCATCCACTGTACCGGCAAAAACAAGCTCGCCACCTTGCGATCCAGAACCGGGGCCAAGTTCCAGCAAAGTATCTGCTTCGCGTATGGTAGCCTCATCGTGTTCCACAACAAGTACTGTATTCCCTCTTTGCTGCAGGGAGCGCAGGGTGCGGATAAGACGCTCATTGTCTCGCGGGTGTAGGCCAATAGAAGGTTCATCCAATACATAGGTCACGCCCACAAGACCAGAGCCAAGCTGAGAAGCAAGGCGAATACGTTGGGCTTCTCCACCGGATAATGTAAGCATAGCGCGGCTGAGTGAAAGATACTCTAATCCTACATTAACCATAAAGGTAAGCCTGTGGGTCAGTTCTTTTAAAAGCGGTTCTGCTATCATGGCATGGCGGCCAGTAAAGTGGCGCGCTTGTATCCACTCTAAAGCACGCGAGATAGAAAGCGAACAAAATTCATAAATATTTAGGTCATCCACCCGCACAGCAAGAGCTTCAGGTTTTAAGCGCGCGCCTTTGCAAGAAGGGCAGTCCAGCGAGTAACTGTAACGGGAAAGAATTTCTCCCCATGCCTCACTGTTTTGCATGCGCATTTCCAACAAATACATAACACCAGGCCAGCTTGTTGTGGAAATGTTTTCCTCATGCCCATGGACACTTTCGCGGAAGTTGCGGTTAAGTGAAGTGCCGCCCATAAAATTACGGCGCAAGCTGCCTGTATGGGAGCCAGCTTCGCCATGAAAAAGCGCTTTAAGCGCGTCTTCTGAAAATGCAGAAAGGGGAGTGTCCAGTGTAAAATCGTGACGCTTGCCAAGGGCTTCCAGCGGCTTTGCCAGGCGCGTCATGGTATAGGGTTGCGAAAGAGGCGCTAAAGCCCCTTGCGCAAGAGTCATAGAAAAATCGGGGGCAATAAGCTGGGGGTCAAAAGTGGCAACTGTGCCAATGCCAGAGCATTGGGGGCAGGCACCCTGTGGGCCGTTAAAAGAAAAAAGCTGAGGAGAAGGTGTTGGCAGGCTAAGATGGCAAGTGGGGCAAACAGAATTTGTAGAAAATACAATATCCTGGCTATCCGGAAGTTGCACAAAAATGCGGCCTTCACCGTATCGCAAGGCCAGTTCTACAGAATCTGCCAGACGTGAGCGCATATCTTCCTTAATAACAAGGCGGTCTACCACAAGGTCAATGCTGTGCTTACGGTTTTTATCCAGTGCTGGCACTTCATCAATATTCCAGACTTGGGCTTCTTCCCCCTGGGTTTGCACACGCACACGCACAAAACCTTCTGCCTTCAGTTTTTTAAAGCGATCCTGGTGTGTGCCTTTTTGCAATTCTACAAGCGGGGCAAGTAAAAGCGCTCTACTGCCTTCTGGCAGGGCCATAATATCCGCAATTATTTCATCGGATGCGCGGGCTTCAATAGGGGTTCCGCACTGGGTGCAGTATGTTTTGCCAAGACGTGCAAAAAACACGCGCAAAAAGTCATACACTTCTGTGACAGTACCAACAGTTGAGCGGGGGTTTCTGCCAGTTGTCTGCTGTTCCAAAGAAATAGCAGGGGAAAGACCATCTATTTTATCAACAAGAGGCTTGTCCATTTTTGGCAAAAATTGGCGCGCATACGCAGAAAGCGATTCTACATAGCGTCTTTGCCCTTCTGCATAGACAATATCAAACGCAAGGGTAGACTTGCCGGAACCTGAGGGGCCACACACCACAACAAGTTTATTTCTGGGGATAGTGACATTGATATTTTTAAGGTTATGCTGGCGCGCACCTTCAATAATAATAGCGTCTTGCGGCGTAGGAAGTGTCTCTTCCAGGTGAGGGCTGTTCTGAGAAAGCTCGCTTGCCTTCTTAGAACTTACTTTTTTTGTTGTGCTCACAAACATCTCGTATGGCAGAGGGTTAACATCTTGCTGTTTGTTGTGTACCGCAAAGAAGTTTTTTTGTCGATACAAAGCGTGGGAAATTTTTTATAAATAAACCAAAAGGTTATTGAACTAATATGGCTTGCGTTGGTTCATAGCAAAAGCTATTAAAAGCGCAGGCTTGGAAGTAGGGTTCTACATTTTCCATAAGGGCAAGAGGGGTTTGCTCTAAAGCTTCAACTTGTTCAGCTATGGCGCAAAGGTTTTCTTCCATGCGTTGCAGCCAAAGGCCATATTCAGCGGCAAAGCCATCGTTTAAGGCATGGGCGTGAATTTGAAGGGAGGAAGCGATGCTTTTTAAATCTGCACTTAACATAAGTATCTCCTGGTTGATGTCTGATGTGCTTTTTTAGGCTTCCAGATTTATTTTGTCAAGTAAAAATTTATTTTTTAATAAATTGTAAATTTTGATTGACAATTTCTGATTGCTATGTCAGTGTTTTTTCAACGGATGCTTAATAATGTGGAGGATGCAAGAATGGAAGCGCAGGAAGTGTTAGATCGATTACTTTATGCCGCACAGGTTAGGCGTGATGCGCAATTGGCTGAAATTCTTGGCGTTACACCGCAAGCTGTGAGCCAGGCCAGGAAAAAAAACAAGGTACCAGAGTCCTGGCTTTTAAAAATTGCAGGTAAATTTGGCGTTTCTGTTGAATCACTGGCATGGGGTGACGAATATTCGTTTGAAGAGCATGAAACTCCTGAAGCGTCTTTAGGCCGCAGCCAGAATACCCAACATGCTTACCCAAATGGGCAAAATAGACAGAATAAGCAAAACAGGCAAAGCACCTTCCATCCTGTCCAGGCCGTTACGCAGCGCTTTCCGTATGAAGATACACCTGCAACGTATGATCTTGTGCTTGTGCCGCTTGTTTCTGCGCGCCTTGCAGCGGGTACTGGCAGCTTGGAGACAGAAGGCGACATTGTGGGCCATTTTGCCTTCAGGCAAGACTGGTTGTGCAAAAAGGGAAATCCTGATAAAATGGTTTTTATGGAAGTGACAGGCGACAGTATGGAGCCTGCCATTTGTTCTGGGGATATGGTGCTGGTTGACCAAAGCAGAACACAAATACTTGGCCATGCCATTTATGCTGTTGGTGTGAACGAAGAAATTTACATTAAACAGGTGGAAACCCTGCCAGGTGGTCGCCTTGTTTTGCGTAGTATTAATGAGCGTTATGCACCTATTGAAGTGCTTTTACACGGAGACCTTGCAGATTCTGTGCGGATTATTGGCCGCGTTATCTGGCTTTGCCGTGATTCCATTTAGTCAGTTTTGGAGAGTGTATGTGCGGGATTATTGGATATACTGGCCACAGACCTGCTGTTCCTTTGGTTATGGAGGGTTTGCGCCGCCTTGAATACAGAGGGTATGATTCCTCTGGCGTGGCCTTTATGCAGGCTGGCAGGCTTAACGGGGTTAAAGCGGCAGGCAAGCTTGCTGTACTGGAAGAGCGCCTTGCAGAACAGCCCAATTTTATTGCTACAACCGCACTTGGCCACACACGCTGGGCTACACACGGGATACCTGCTGACAGAAACGCACACCCGCATTTTTCTTCTGATGCTTCGCTTGCTCTCATCCACAATGGCATAATTGAAAACTATCTGGAACTCAAAGAGTTTTTAATCACCCAAGGGTATTCTTTTATCTCTGAAACAGATACGGAAGTTTTAGCCTGTCTGATTTCCTATGAGCGCCAACATACATCAAGTGTACAGCAGGCATTTGAAAATGCCCTGCACAAAGCAAAAGGTGCTTATGCCCTTGTTCTGCTTGCTGCTGAAGAGCCACAAACGCTGTATGCAGCGCGCCTTTCTGCCCCTTTGCTTTTGGGCATTGGCACAGAGGAGTGTTTTGTCGCTTCTGATATCCCTGCATTTTTGCCTTACACACGTGATGTTATTTTTTTAGAAGATTATGAGCTTGCTGTTGTGCAAAGTCATGGGGCCCGTGTCTTTTCTTTGCAAAATGGACAAGAGGTGGAAAAAAGTATCCATACTATCCATTGGGACATGCAAAGCGCACAAAAAGATGGCTTTAAGCACTTTATGCTGAAGGAAATTTTTGAGCAGCCCCGCGTGATAACAGATTGCCTTGCAGGCCGTGTGCAGGAAAAAAATGTTTTTTTACCTGAATTAGAGGTGTGGGCTCAAAGCCCC
>CAZPTC010000084.1:0-9459 GCA_964589455.1 uncultured Desulfovibrionaceae bacterium
CACCTATGTTTCCAAAGGCAGGCAAAAAACTATCAGGGGTCATAATAACTTATTGACCCAAAGCAGCGAGGAGGGTAAAATTTCGGGTATGTAGTGAAATTCACCGTTCGCAAGGAGAGTTTGCGTTTGATTATACGTTTTGTCAACTTAATTTTTTTCTATTGCGTAAGGAAATAATTAATAACGTAAAAATATCCGGAGCAAACGCTTTGCGACATGCCCTAGCGCAAAACTTTACCCTTAAAGTTTACGCGCTTTTTGTGTTGCCCATGAAAACTATTGCTTCTCGTTTACTCATGCTCAGAGGGGAAACCAAGCAGGGCCAGTTTGCTACCATGCTGGGCCTCAACCCTAATACTCTACGCGCCTATGAAACAGGGCGTGCAATACCAAACCAGGAAATTTTGGCGCGTGTGTGCGTCAAATTTTCCGTAAATCCCGCATGGCTTTTGCTTGGCACAGGTCCCATGCATGCATCTCCACCCTTGCCGAACAGCCAAGAGGGGTTTAAAACGTGCTATATACCTAAAATACCACCTACATTTCCTTTTCCAGACCATGAAGATTTTGCCGCAGAAAATATTTTGGCTTACCTTGCCTTCCCAAAAGAGTGGCTGGAAGAAAAAGGAAACCCCAGTAATATGTTTTTAATGGATGCTTCCGGCAAAAGTATGGAGCCAGTTATTTGCGACAACGATATTGTACTCATTGACAAAAGCAGAAAGGAGCTTTTCCCGGGAAAAATTTATGCTGTAGCATTTGATGATATGATTTATCTCAAATATATCGATAAACTTCCTGGGAAAATTCAATTTTCCAGCGCGAATACCCAGTATATGCCTATTTCCTTAGAATACACGCACGAAGCCATGCCTTCCCTTAACATTATTGGGCGTGTGCTGTGGAGTGGCCGCGAGTACGAATAAGCCTTTCTCTAAATTATTTGCATGAAAAACCTGTATACAAATATATACAGGTAGGCTATTCTAGTGCCATTAGGCGGAAAAATCGCCTTTACTGCCACAATACAGGAGAAAACCATGGCAAGCATAAATATTCTTGCAATTATTGGCTCACAGCGCAAAGACTCCCTTAACCTGCAGCTTGCGCAAAAAGCAGCAGAGGTGTTACAGGGCAAGGCTGTATTGGAAATTTTAGATTACACCCAAGTACCACTTTTTAACCAGGATATTGAGTTTCCTGCACCAGATGCCATTACAAAAGTGCGGGAAAAAGTGCATGCGGCACATGCTGTATGGTTTTTTACCCCGGAGCATAACCATTTTTTCCCGGCAGCCTTAAAGAATCTTATAGATTGGCTTTCCCGCCCCTGGGCTGATACCAACATAAAAGTATTGTCAGGCAAGCCTGCTGCTATTAGCGGCATTTCCCCTGGCATGTGTGGCACAGCCCTTGCCCAAGACCACCTTGTTACCCTTTTAAGCTTTTTAGATATGGCTGTTATGAACCAGCCCCGCCTTACAATCCCCAATGCATTTGGCCAGGTTAAAGATGGTAAACTGCTTTTAGATGCAAGTTTGAAGCATTTGGAAAAACAGGCGGATGCCTTTTTGGCCTTTATACAAAACACATGTAAAAAGTAATTGAGAGAGTCTCTTGACAAAACAAAGGTTCTAAGGCAAATATAACACGTTTTGCATTACACAAAACACGTTATATTTTCCATGTTGGAACACCTGCACCCTTTTACTCGAGAACTATTATGAAAAAAATTCTGCTCTCCATGGCCCTTACCTTAGCTATTGCTTTTCCTGCTTTTGCCGCTGTAAAAGATTTTGCTACCTTTAGCGTTGACGTACCAGACGGTTGGACAGTTGTGGAAGCCACTGGCGCCGCCACCCTTATGTCCTCTGACAACAAAACCGCAGTAGTGCTTACCCTTGCCCCCACAAATGGCGCAAGCGCAAAAGACTTTGCCACAACCGCTGCCTCCCAAATTCCTGGCGCAGTGGTAAAAGAAGAAGGCAGCAACTATACCTTCTTTATGGATGCAGGCAATGGTATGAAAGCCCAATATATCATTGTTCCCGTTGATGCCGAAAATGTTTTTCTTGTAGTGTTGACTGGTGAAGCTCCTGAATTGCCCGCCATTATCAAGTCCCTTGCCAAAAAATAATCGTGTAGATTAAACATACAAAGCCTGCCACATACTGCAAAAAGTGGCAGGCTTTTTTGTGCCCAAAACCCGGCAAAACAATTCCCTCAAAATTTTGTCCAAAATGCACACATAGTGCGTGCTTAGGGAAGATACGTCCGCTTCGGCGTTTACCGAAAAAAGTAAGTTTTGCCTGCATTATCCACGGTATTTTGCCTCATGCGCAAGCAGCCATTGTTTAATGTGCAGACCCCCTGCGTACCCCACCAGGCTTTTATCCGCACCAATTACCCTGTGACAGGGAATAATAACCCCTAAAGGATTTTTATTATTGGCCCCGCCCACTGCGCGGCAGGCTTTTGCATTGCCAATGGCCGCCGCAACTTCTCCATATGTAGCAGTTGTGCCATACGGGATTTTTGTAAGGGCATCCCATACGTTTTTTTGAAACTCTGTGCCAGTAGGGGCAAGTGGCAAATTAAAATGCTGCAGGGAACCTTCAAAGTACGCCAAAAACTGTTTTTGTGCCTCTGCAAGAAGGGGGCTAAGGCCTTTTTGTTCTGGCCGGCTACCAGGCATTATTCCAAAACCACTTTGGGTAAGATTGCCTTTTTCTTCTGCAATATACAGTGGCCCTATGGGTGTATCTATAGTGCAAAACAGCATGTGTATTCTCCTTTTTTCTATTCTCATAAATACGTATTAAACAAAAGCAGTATACATGGCCCAATTACCCAAATGACTGCTCTGTTTTTTTTTCGTCAGCAGGCTTAAAACCACGCCCGCGCATAAGAGCACGGGGGCCGTGCTTGCTTTGCAGGGCATCTAAAATACTATCCACTGCAAGGCGCTTTGTTTCCTGTTTTTCTTCACTTGCCTGCTCGCCAAAAAGTGAAAGCTGCTGAGGTTTTGTTTTTTCATCAAACCCAGAAACCCCTAAGCCAATAAGGCGCACAGGCTCAGTAAGGGGCAGGGCATCCAAAAGGGCGGCAGCATGTTCATAAATGGTTTCTGTGGTATTTACGCGGTAAGGCAAATTTGTTTGGCGAGTCACTTGGGTAAAGCTGGCGTACTTTACTTTAAGTGTGATCACTCGACCTTTAAATCCGTGCTTGCGTAAAGAACGCCCTACCCGCTCAGCCTGCTTAAAAAGCCAAGTCTTCAACTCTTCTTTATCCCTGGTATCCTTGGCAAGGGTATGCTCTGCACTTTCAGACTTTGGCTCTGTATACGGCACAACTTCCCGGTCATCCAGCCCCTGGGCACGCTTAAAAAGGGCTTGCCCCATTTTGCCGTACCGGCGCTCCCAAAAGCCTTCTGGGTAACGCAATACATCTGCACAAAAATGCACCCCAATTTTTTCCAACGTTGCTTCAAACTTTTTGCCCACACCTGGGATGCGGCCAACAGGAAGCTTTTGCACAAAAGCAAACACATCCTCCTCACGCAACACAAAAATACCGTGCGGCTTATTGACATCTGAAGCAATTTTGGCCAAAAATTTTACAGGTGCAATGCCAATAGAGCTTGTAAGCCCCCCTGTTGCCACTTCTATGGACTTTTGTATTTCCCATGCAAGGTTTTCCCATGAGCCGTGTAAATGCTCCATACCTGTTACATCAAGGTAGGCTTCATCCACAGAAGCTTTCTCAATAAGTGGAGAAAAAGGGGCTACAGCCTTCCCCACAAGGTTAGACATTTCTGCATAACGCCGCATACGGGGCATAAGAAAAATACCCTGGGGGCAGCGCCTGCGCGCTTCAGAAGAAGGCATGGCAGAGCGCACACCAAAAACCCTGGCCTCGTAAGAGCAAGTACTCACCACTCCCCTTTCCTGCCCTCCCACAATAACTGGCTTGCCCCGGTACTCGGGGTTATCTAGCTGCTCAATGCTGGCAAAAAAGGCGTCCATATCTATGTGTAAAATAGCGCGAACTGTTTGCATCGTGCTGTTTTCCAAAGAAAAAATAATAAAGAGAGAAAGTAAGTTAAAGGAAGAATAAAAAAATTTACGCCTGATAAAAGATTATAATCCGTAGAGGTTTGACATTTGGGCGCTGCCTCTTCATACTCTAAGGTATGGAAAAGAGCAAAAGACAAAAACTTTTTATTGTAGGCAGTGTTATAAGCGCCTTGGCAATAACTGCGGGATGCCTTCTGTTTTACAAAAGCTCCCAAGAAAAGCTTATCAGCGCTCTTTCAGAAAGGCAACTGGCAATTGCCCAGATAAGCGCACACAGAATTGCCTTGGAAGTTAACCATATTAAAGAGCTGGTAAATATACATGCACAGGCAGAAAGCAGCAAACAATTTTTTGAGCAGTTGAATAATGCTGACCCCTCTGACCCAGCCATTGCGCTTACAGAAATAAAACAGCAAAACTACCTTGAGGATCTGGTCACCCGTACCCAGAATCTGGGTACATTTTCTATGATAAACCCGCAGGGGGATATTGTTTTAAGCACAGACCCCACACTGAAAGGCATAAATGTGGGAGACAGGGAATACTTTTTTGATTCCTTGAAAAATAAGACTGCCACCTTTTCCCCCATACTTGGCCGCCAAAGTTCAAAGCCGCTTATTGCGGTAGCTGAGCCGGTATTTACCTTTTCACATACAGCCCCGGCAGGGGTATTAAGCATCCATGTACCGCTTACCAATCTTGCGCGGGACCTTATGCTTACCACACGTGCCGCTTCAGACACACAACTTTTTGTTGTAGATGCAAGTGGCACAGTGTTGCTGCATGAAAATGCAGACTATAACTTACGCCACACTATTGACCATGAAGAATGGTTTAAAAAGCTGCAAAAAGGTATTGCAGATTCTTTTGTCACCCAATGGGAGGACCAGGAAATTCTTGTATCTGCAAGCCCTGTAAAAGGCACTCCCTGGACAGTTATCACCCTATCCAGGGTAGACATGGTGTTGGAACCAGTACAATACTTCCTTAATCTTATTTTATTTGGCACACTTTTGCTTATTGGCGTGTTTGCCAGTGGTATTTATATTGCATTTGCACGCAAAAAGTCGCGCGCATTGCTGGAGGCAAAAAATCTTGCAGAAAGCCTAAGCAATGCAAAAAGCCTTTTTATGGCCAATATTAGCCATGAAATCCGCACACCTATGAATGCCATAATGGGCCTTAACCACCTGCTTGCACGTACAGAGCTAGATGCCAGGCAAAGAGACTATGTAGATAAAACAAGTGCTGCTTCTAAAAGTTTACTGCATCTTATTAATGACATTTTAGACTTTTCGCGCATAGAAACAGGTCAACTGGAAATTGCCCATAACAGTTTTTCTTTAGCCGCTCTTTTTTCCTCTCTCTCCGCGCTGGTGGCTCCGCGTGCAGAAGCAAAAAAGTTAGAAATTCTTTTCCGCATTGCCCCACATATCCCTGATTATGTGACAGGGGATGATATACGCCTTACACAAATTTTGCTTAAACTTATTAATAATGCCATAAAGTTTACAGAAGTTGGAGAAGTTATTATTTCTCTTGATGGCTACGCTGAAGACTTAGCAGAAAATGCCCCTGAAAATGCAGGAGAATGTACAGCAGAAGACACTGCAGAAAACGCAACAGCCACGCAAAAAGGAAAAGCCCCCTTAGGTTATGCTGTACTTAGCTTTTTGGTGCATGATACAGGAATAGGTATGGATGCAGAAGAAGTGGAAAGTCTTTTTTCACCCTTTAACCAGGCAGATAACTCCCTTACACGACGCTTTGGGGGTGCAGGCCTTGGCCTTGCCCTGGCCAATCGTATGCTGGAGCTTATGGATAGCCGCCTGGAGGTACATAGCGAAAAAGGCAAAGGGAGCGATTTTTCCTTTACCTTGCGTCTGCCTATTGCATCCTATTGCCTTGGGGTAAACACAGGCTCCATACCCAAATTAGAAGGTATGCGCGCCCTTGTAGTGGACGATAACCCTTCTGCACGGCTTATTTTGCGTGAAATGCTGGAAAATAAATATTTAGATGTAGATGAAGCAAGCAGCGGTTTAGAAGCTATACAAGCAGTTAAAAATGCCCATGCGGAAGGTAACCCCTATGCCTTTGTGTTTATGGACTGGAAAATGCCTGGCCTGGATGGTGTAAAAACAGCCGTGCAATTGCGACAGTTTCCAGATGAAAACAAATTGCGCATTATTTTGGTTACAGGGTATTTGTATCATCCTGACCCAATGCACCCAAATCTTTTTAACGCGGTTCTACAAAAACCGGTGAATGCTTCAGCTCTTTACAATGCGCTCGTTGTCTGCGAGAATAGGGAAGTAAAGAATGAAAATGGAAATAACCTTTTTGAAGCCCCTCCCCCACTAAAAGGGGAAGTGTTGCTTGTTGAAGATAACCTTATAAACCAGCTCATTGCTGAAGAGCTTCTCAATCTGCACGGCCTAAGCCCAGATATTGCGCAAAACGGCAAAGAAGCACTGGCAAAATTTCAGCAAAAGCACTATGACCTTGTGCTTATGGACATACAAATGCCAGAAATGGATGGTTTAGAGGCAACACGCCATATACGCGCCTTTGAAAAAAGCATGGGGACAATACCAGTTCCCATTGTTGCCATGACAGCCCATGCCCTCCAGGAAGACAAAGTTCTTAGCTTTGCAGCGGGCATGGATGGGCATATCTCCAAACCTATAGACCCAGAGCTACTGGCGCATACCCTACGCCAATGGCTGCCTCACAAGCCACAGGAAACATAATTCTACCCATTCCGGAGCCTGTACCATGCGTTTTTTTCTCCTCTTATGCTCTTTCTTTCTTCTCCCCCTTCCCGCCCTTGCCGATGACCGCTTTAACGCACTTGATGCGGATAAAGATGGCAAAGTTTCCTGGGAAGAGTTTAACGCTGTAAACACCAATATGCCCCGTGTGGCCTTTGATACCATTGACTTAGATAAAGATGGTTTTCTTACCCACGAAGAATGGGAACATTTTATTTCTACCCATAACACAGGTGCTATGGGGCAAATGTCGTCCATGCCCGGTGGCGTAGCCATGCCTCCTAAAACCCAGATCCTGCCGGCTAAAGACCCGGTAGCCCCAGCCTCACCTGCTGCTCCTGCCCCTGTCAACCCGCAAGACCCCACAGCCCCCACTATTGCCAAGCCAGCAACATCTGCAAAACCCTTACTTATGCCGCCTTCTGCCCCCCAGGCACCTCAGGAAGTGGCACCTGTAGGCAAACCAGCACTCACAAAGCCTGGCAAGCCAACAGAACCAACAGCACCTTCAGTTTCTGGTGCAGATGCCCCCATGCCAGAATTGCCTCTTACCCCCGCACAAAATGGTGTTTCCATTGGCTCTTCTGCTAATATGCCAATGCTGCTTATGCCGCCTTCTACACCGTCTGCCTCCTCAGAATCCTCTGCCCCTGTTCCGTCCAACCCTGCGCCATGAGCACCATAATGCAACATGAACCCTTCCTCACTATCACGCCCTTAGGTGGCCTTGGTGAAATTGGCCTGAATTGCCAAAAATGGGAAAGCGCTGAAGGCCTTGTCCTTGTTGACTGTGGCCTTATGTTTCCCCTGGATTATCACTTAGGTATTGATGTTATTATACCCCGCTTTGATTCTCTTGTCTGTGATAAAGAGCGCACCTTAGGCGTTGTGCTTACCCACGGACACGAAGACCATATTGGCGCCCTGCCTTGGCTTGTACCCCACTTTAAATCTCTGGATATATACGGTTCGCCTTTTACTCTTGCCCTTGTGGAGCATAAACTTACGGAACACGCCCTTATGGACCGTGTTACCTTGCACCCCATGGAAGACTACGCATCTGCCACCTTGGGAGATATGCGCTTTACCTTTATACCCGTTACCCACTCCATTCCCCAAGGCTGCGCCCTGGCTGTAGACACCCCCATTGGCAAAATTATCCATACTGGCGACTTTAAGCTGGACCCCGCCCCTTTAAGCGGCCCTGTGAGAGACTTACCCGCCGATATTACCGCCTTTGCCGGTGCAGAAGGCATACGCCTTTTACTTTCTGACTCCACCAATATTGAAAAAGAAGGCTATTCCAGACCAGAATCTGAAGTGCGCGAAACCCTGCGGGAAATTTTCCACGCTGCCCAAGGCCGTATTGTTATTACCCTTTTTTCCAGCCATATTGACCGTATACGTACTGTTTTGGAACTTGCGCGCGAATGTGGGCGCGCTGTGCTTATCAGTGGCCGCAGTCTTTCTTCCAATATGGAAAAAGCCGCAAACCTTGGCTTACTTGAGCTTTATGAAAATATTTACTCAGATGCTGCCTCCTTTTCTGCTTTTTCCCCAGAAAAAACCGTGCTTATTGCCACGGGCTCCCAGGGTGAACCCCTTTCTGCCCTTACCCGCATAGCCACAGGAGAACACAAACAAATTTCCCTGCAAAAGGGCGACACTGTTATTATGTCTTCTCGCGTTATCCCAGGTAATGCGCGCTCTGTTTCCCGCCTTGTAGACCAAATGTACAAGCAAGGGGCCCGCGTTTTTAATGACGCCAAGCGCACCATACACGCCACTGGCCACGCATGCGAAGCAGAGCTTTCTGCCATTCTTACAGCCGCAAAACCGCAATACTTTATCCCCGTACATGGCGAATACCGCCACCTTGTTTTGCACAGCGAACTTGCCATGCGCCTTGGCGTAGCAGAAGAAAACACCTTTCTTTTAGAAGACGGCCAGCCCATTACCCTCACTGCCAGTGCCATACGCCGCGAACCCGCCATTGCTGTAGAATCTGTGCTTGTAGACGGCAAAGGCGTGGGAGACGTAGGCCGCCTTGTACTTAAAGAGCGTCGCCTGCTTGGGGATGAAGGCCTTGTTATTGTGGTACTTGTTATTGCCCAGGACACAGGAGAAGTGCTTTACGGCCCGCAGGTTATTTCGCGTGGTTTTGTTTTTGAACAGCGCTACGACCATATTTTGGAAGACTCCAAGTGCCTTATATTAGACCAGCTAGAATCTATGACTCGCCCAGACCCCGCAAAACTGCACGATGGTATACGCACCCAATTACGCCGCTTTTTCCGCGATGTGCTAGACCGCGACCCCATTGTCGTACCTGTTATCAGTGTTGTGTGAGAGGAGTTTTTGGGGAGAGCAAGGAATGAAAAGTTTTTTGGAAAGGGGATAGGGGTGTGGAGGAAGGGGAAAAACTTTTTCTTCAAAAAAGGTTTTCTCCTTCCCTCACAAAACCTAATACTCTGCCCAAAAAAACCGAAAGGAATACTATGCGTATACTTCGAGTAGAACATCAGGGCCGCGCGTTTTACGCCGCCCTTGAGGAAAGCCAGGAAGCAGGTGAGGAGCGCCTTACCTGTTTGCAAAGCCATTTGGGC
>CAZPTC010000085.1:0-9378 GCA_964589455.1 uncultured Desulfovibrionaceae bacterium
AAATGGACAAACTGTGCAGGGTAGTTGTTATGCGCAAAAAGAATATCCATAGATTACCCCGCTTCTTACTAGTATTGTATAAAGTTTTTTTCTCTTTCTGGTTGTAGGATAGGTTGTTCTTGCAAGAAAAGCAAGCTATATACCTATGAAGATTGGGTGAAGCACCTAGCAAAAACAGTAAAAAGGCAATGATTGCTGGGGGTGTTCCAGCTGGGCAGGGTGTATAGCAAGCAAGTAATGGTATTAAATATGATACAACAAAGCTATATTATGCACTCTTTCAATTGTAGCGTGCATGACAAAAATATGATATCCAACAAATATCTTAATTGCTGAAGGGTAGTGTATGCCGAACAAAGCCAATTCTCATGACATCCAGCGTGGTAAAGGGCGGCCACGTAATTTTGACCGAGATAAAGCCTTGCTCTGTGCGTTAGACGTGTTCTGGAGGCGCGGGTATGAGCCTGCGTCCATTGCGGAACTTTGCCAAGCTATGGAGATCAACCCACCAAGCCTGTATTCCGCATTTGGCAATAAAGCCAGCCTTTTTATGGAGGCAGTTAGCTTCTACGAAAAGACCTATTGGGATGCACCAAGCAAAAAACTCATGGCTGAATGCTTCAAGGAGGCCTACCGCCTGCTCAAGCCCGGTCGCTGGATGACGGTGGAGTTTTCCAACACCAAGGCTGCGGTGTGGAACACCATTCAGAGTACCCTGGCCGAAGCCGGTTTCATTGTGGCCAATGTGACCGCGCTGGACAAGCAGCAAGGCAGCTTCAAGGCTGTCACCACGCCCACAGCCGTCAAGCAAGACCTGGTTATCTCTGCCTACAAGCCCAATGGCGGCTTTGAAGAACGCTTCCTTGTCGAAGCCGGAACCGAAGAAGGGGTATGGGATTTTGTCCGTACCCACATGAAATATCTGCCAGTGGTCAAGCCGCAGGGCAATGCCCTTATGCCCATGCCGGAACGCGACCCACGCATCCTCTATGATCAAATGCTGGCTTACTATGTGCGTAAAAATCGCCCCATTCCGTTGAACAGCGCAGACTTTCAGGCTGGCCTTGCCCAGCGCTTCCCAGAACGCGATGGCATGTACTTTCTGCCCAATCAGGCAGCGGAATACGACAAGAGCAAACTCGTCTACACAGCCAGCGGCCAACTTTTCCTCACCGTGCGTGATGAAGCTACCGCCATCCAGTGGTTGCGTAGTTTGCTCAAGGAAAAGCCCCAAACCTTTGCGGACTTGAACCCGCAGTTCATGCAGCAGCTTTCCGGCTGGAGCAAGAACGAAAAGCCCCTTGACTTGCGCGAGCTTTTAATTCAAAATTTTCTTTGCTATGATCCAAAGGACGCGGACAGCGGCAAAGTGCCTGAGCAAATTCACGCCTACCTTTCTTCCAACTGGAAGGAACTGCGCAACCTCCCCAAGGACGCGCCAGAACTCATGCAAAAGGCCAAAGACCGCTGGTTTGTGCCAGACCCCAACAAGGCCCAAGACCTTGAGAAAATGCGCGAAAAAGCCCTGCTCAAGGAATTTGACGCCTACCTCGCCCAACTGGGCCTCAAAGAAGGAGTTGAAGCCACCGTGCGCAAGCTAAAAGTCTTCCGCATGGAGGCCGTCCGCGCCGGGTTCAAACAAGCCTGGCAAACCGGCAACTACCAAACCATTGTTAACGTGGCGGAAAAAATCCAGACCACCATCCTTGAAGAAGACCCCAAACTGCTCATGTGGTATAACATGGCAGAAACACGCCTTGGAGGGTAAGAGTTATGAATATAAACGCCAGCATGGTTGATCAAAGACTCGAAGGTATCTTAGAGAAACATGATGCACTTTTGCCCATAACGACTGATAGAGACAAGAAAAAATCCGCTGCTTTTGTTATTTTATGCATGGCGACATTGCTTGATATGCCTTTGGAAGAAGCTGCAGAATATTTTACAGATGGAGGCAACGACGCTGGCGTTGATGGGCTGTATGTGCAAGGTGTCGAGGATGACGAGTTCTGCGTAACTATATTTCAAGGAAAATATCAAAAAAAACTAGAAGGAAATAGTAATTTTCAAGAAAATGCCGTTGAAAAAGCAATTAACACTGTGGCAACACTTTTTGATCCGGCAAAAAGTGTTGTCCTTAATGATGCAATACGTCCAAAAATTGAAGAAATTCGCTCGCTCGTTCGCGATGGATATATTCCTGTAGTGCGCGTTGTGCTCTGCAATAATGGATTAAAATGGAATGCTCAAGCGCAAGTCAAGATAGACCAGGCCAATTTTCCTCCTGACCAAGTGTCATGGAAGCATTTTAACCATGATTCGATTATCGAAATCATGAAAAAAACTAAAAAAGTTAATGCTTCATTGCATCTTTCAGGAAAAGCGATCGAAGAGAAATTTAATTTCAAAAGCGTGCTTCTTGGAAAAGTTCAAGTTGAAGAGATTGCTTCACTCCTTGATACACACGGCGATTTGCTCCTTGAGCGCAATATTCGACGCTTCCTAGGCATAAGTGGAAACCGTATAAACACAGCTATTCACTCGACCCTGCGTGATGCAAAAAAAAGAGATGACTTTTATTTCCTCAATAATGGCATAACAATAATTTGCAAGAAATATGCATACAATGCGCTTCAAGGTGACAACTTCACTGTAAAAATGGAAGATATTCAGATCATCAATGGCGGGCAGACTTCAAAGACAATTCAAAGAGCCTTGCGTTCAGATTCATCACGGCAAGGAATACCCTTCGCGGACAGTTCGTTTCCGGGTGATTTTTCAAACTGTTTTGTCATGGTGCGCATCTACGAAATTGCTGATGATGACATAGGCTTCGTTAATGATATAACCTATGCGACTAACAGCCAAAACCCTGTTGACCTCAGTGATTTGCATTCAAATGATGAATGGCAGAAAGGTCTTGAGATAGGCATGCAGGAGCTTGGGTATACGTATAAGCGGCATAGAGAAGATACAAGCTATGGCCCTATGGTGGTTACAAGTAATGTCGTAGCGGAGGCAGTGTTGGCCATATGGCGCGTTGCTCCGCATCAAGCAAAGTTTATGCGGAGAGAACATTTTGGGAAACTGTACACGCAAATATTCCAAAACTTAAACGCCGCTGAGGCTACGTTGGCTGTGTTGATTTTCAGAAAGGTTGAAAATCTTCGTAAACGCCCTCAGTTTGAGTTCCCTCCTGCTTTTTTACCGTATGCTTCACACTACCTTTCAATGATTATTGGAATGCTTATCAGAGCAAACGTAAAAAAGGATATCTATCTTCAATCTTTTGCGGAGTACAATGAATTTTTAGAGGAAAATTTTGATAAAATTTACCAAACGGCATTAGATTTAGTGAATATGGGGCTTGATAGTCTTTATTCAGGCAAGGGTGGTATTTCGTTGCAGCAGCTAGCTGCAACATTTAGACGCGGAGATTTGCTTGATGTTATTTTTGATGAATTAAATAAAAGGAGAACATCACAACGCTCATGACCACCCCCTGGCTCTTCTCCCCCCCAACACAACTCCCCCTGCAAGGTCATTGAGACGCAGCAGCTTTGGGGGCAGGAGGTCTGTAGGGTATGGCTTTCCAGCCAGGATGCCGTGGTGCTGGTGCCCCGCGATGCCCTGTGCGATGTTGCCTCACAGGACGCGCTTACCGCAGCTGCGCACATCAAGTATGTGGCCGCTGCCGCCAAGGTGGCGCAGATTCTTGCGCAGAGCGGAGCGGCTTCACCTCTTGAAGACGTGCTGCTGGCACCGATGGAGTCCAACGTCATTCCTCTGCCGCATCAGGTGGAAGCTCTTGCCCGCGCTGTGTCCAGCGATAAAATACGCTACCTGCTGGCCGATGAAGTGGGTCTTGGCAAAACCTTGGAGAAGGCTGCTAAGCAGGCAGGCGCAGGACTTTTTGAGGGCCTCATGCAAGAGCACGCACTTGCCTTGCAGCGCGAAACCCTGCGCGGACAAAATGCCTTTGCTGCCCGACGGCGCGGCATAGAACGTGTGGGCTTGCCGGAAGTGCGCCACCATCGCCTGGCCCTGTGTGATGCAGATGAAAAAGCATGGAAGGCTGAACTCCATGCCGCCGCGCAGGCAGTGCCGGAATTGCGGCCTTTGCTGCTTATGCGGATCGGCGGCCCTGCGGCAGAGCTGCCGCTACAGTATGACAAGGCAACGCAATGACCACAGTGACCACAACACCTTGGCGTGAAAGCATCCTTGCCCATTTTACTCCTGGCAGCTCACGGCTCACGCTGGTGGCTGATCCAGACGCGCTGTTCGCTGAGGAGAAGCTGGCCCTTGCCTTGCGTGTACGCGGGTTTGACGTGATTGAATATCAGGATGCTATACAATTTCGCTATGTGTATGAATCGAAATACCGCACGGAATGGGACAAGGGAGACGCCGGGGAACACGCAGCCTTGGTCGTACTCCTGCGTCATGAGGGGCTGAACTTCGAGAACTTGCCCTATGACGTGCTGAGTGCCGGTCGTAAGCTCTCATTCACTCTGGGAGAGCTTTTCCCCGCCTTAAGTTATCCTGTTGTGGCAGAACTTGATTTGGAACAACTGGACACGCTTTTTGCTGCGCACAATGCCTTTGCGCATGAGCGCATGTGCGATAATGCCAGCAAGGATTTTGTTTTGCGTCATGTGTTTGGCATCGCTGCAGAGCTTATCAAAACAGAGGTGCATTTGCTCCGCACTCTGCTGCGTGTGCATTATGGACAGGAGCGTTTGCCAGAGTTGCTTGCAACACGGCTTGTGACTGTGCTACAAGGGCAAGCTGTTTTTGCGAATTGGCCACTGGAAACTATTATTCCAGATAGCCTTGCCTTTTTTGCTTTTCTGCAATGCGCCTGGCCTGTTTTTGTACAAAGCCTTGCAGGTGCTGACAGCCCGCAGAGTGCTGCTGGGTGTATCCTTCCCTTTGGGCATCAGGATATTCGGGTTTACATCGACAATTGTTTTGCCGAAGGCAAGCTGACACCCATTGAAGGTTCGCTGCCTGCTGACTCATGGGCACAATGCGGGCTTATCCAAGCTCAGGATAACAGTCGTTTCCGCCTGAACGCTTTGCTGCACACAGCGAAGACCAGCTTGCCTGATGCAGACGCTGGGCACGGCTCCTGGTTGGCTTTTGCCGTCAAATGGGCAGAGCTTTCAGCCATGCTGCACACCAGCGCCTTTGTGGATGATTCCATGCAGCAAGACATTGCAATGCTTCAGCAGCGCATGGAGACACTGTTTACGCCCTGGCTACACCATCATTTTGCAGGGCTCATCAACCAGCCGCCGGGCAAACCTTTGCTGCTGCACCATGTGCCGCGCTTTCTGGCCCGTGAACGGGAAAGTTCCCCGGAACAGGCAGGACGCATTGCCCTCTTGGTGGTGGACGGGCTGGCTTTGGATCAATGGGTTACTGTGCGGGACCAGTTGCTGGCACAAGCCCCGCATCTGCTGTTGCGTGAAAAAGTGCTTTTTGCCTGGATTCCCACGCTCACTTCCATATCGCGCCAAGCGCTCTTTGCGGGCAAGGCTCCTTTGTTTTTCCCCGCCACTATTGGCAGCACCCATGCCGAAGAAAACCTGTGGAAACAGTGTTGGGAAGAGGCAGGGCTCGCCAAGGGGAGCATTGTCTATGCCCGTGGTCTGGGCACCGGCAATGCCCGTGACGTGTTGGACGAACTGCTGCACCCGCAGCGCACAAAGGTTGCTGGCCTTGTGATTGACACGGTGGATAAAATCATGCACGGGATGCAGCTTGGTGCCATGGGAATGCACAACAAGATAGCGCAGTGGTGTCGCATGGGCTTTTTGTACGACCTTATTCAGGGCCTTTTGGATCTGGGCTATCAGGTCTGGCTCACATCTGATCATGGCAATAAGGCCTGTCATGGCATAGGTAGACCCGCAGATGGTGTTCTGGCTGAAACAAGAGGTGAAAGAATGCGTGTCTACCCCACACATGAACTGTGCGCATCTGCTGCCGCTGCTTTGCCTGATACTCAAATTTGGAATCCAGTGGGCCTGCCCCCCGATCAATACCCGCTGCTAGCCGGACACGATACCGCTTTTACTCAGGAGGGGATGAATCTAGTGGGGCACGGTGGTATGTCCTTGGAAGAGGTGATGGTTCCACTTGTTCAGATTGAAGGAAAAAAGTATGTCTAACAGGCATGAAAGTATTGGCATCAAACAGGTTGTTCGCTGGAATGGTATGACCTGACGCTTGATCTTTTATTGCACAATGAAAGTGCAAAAAGCATCCGCCAGGAACTCTGCACGTTGCTGCGTGACCGCTTGCAAACTGGTGGCTTTGGGGAACGCGGCGCAAATACCTATGTCAATGCGGTCACACAACTGATGCAGTGCTGGGTAACCCCCAATAAAAGCTTGCTTGGCTTGCGAGATGCTGCTTTGCAACTGGCCGCACATTGCCCCAGAAGTGAACGCTTGCCGCTTCACTGGGCAATGACCATTGCGGCGTATCCATTTTGGCAAAAAGTTGCTGCTTTGACAGGGCGTTTGTTGAATTTGCAAGCGCAAGTCACGCAAAGCCAGATACGTGCGCGATGCTATGAAACCTTTGGTGAGCGCAGCACCATTGAGCGAAGCGCCCGGAGAGTGATCCGCTCCCTTGTCTCGTGGGGAGTCCTGCTCGACACTGAAGGAAGTATGAAAGGCTGTTACGGAAAAGCGGCTCCAGTGGTGATTGCCGATAGCGCTATGGCCATCTTGTTCATTGAAGCAACCCTTCATGCCAACAGCTCATGTTCGCTGCCGCTTAGTATGATTAAAAATGATCCAGCTCTTTTCCCCTTTGTTCTTCCAGAGTTGAGTGGAGCTCTGTACGCTTCCGAACGCATGGAGGTGATTTGGCACGGAATTGATGCAGAGATGGTGCGCCTGAAATCAGTCTGATTGCTACTTCTCTCGCACTCTATACTTTGTCGCCAGCCGATTTTTCCTTTTGGGTCTCATGATTAACTTTTACTACTATCAGAGTATAGAAAAAAATATAGTGAAGTTGGGGGCTATGTTTTTTCTATTGTGATAAAGGCAGAAAAAAGAAAAGTGAGCACGATCTTTATTGCCAAGATATATTGCTGGATATATACTACAACGTACGCTCGTGCTTTAGCCAGAAAGTAAAAAATATGTTAAAGAATTATTTGAAGTAGTATGATGATATGTGAGCTAGATGAGATAGTATCTGAATGCAGTGCATAAGGTAAGGTGTTCTATTTTTGTATACATCGCATTGCTTTATAAGTTAGGTTGAGTTTTGACTCCCACCCATTTCCGGTTCAACTTGCATACGCTTCAGCTTACACATGACCTTCGACATGGTTCTCGCGAACTTGAGCCAGTTTTTCCTATTGAGGAAGCACTAGTACAAACGCTAGCTTGATTGTATCCATTTCGGTGATTTTCTGGTACACATTGCGCCTAACAGGCCTGGAAGAATAGCTGAAGAGCCTTTTTAAGGACTTTATCCGACAGCAGAAGCAAGGCAGCAGGCTGAATGTTCCTCAAAGCCGTAGTTCAGAGCTTCTCCTGCAGCAACTCCTCATTGCCCATCCCCTTGAGAGTCAGCTGGAAGCCTCACCACCAGGCGTTAGTGGTGTGCTTAATCTTTTCCTCCTGTGAGGGCTGTTTTTTATAATACAGTCACAGTAATTATAATAGAATTATAAACATATAAATATTAGTATGTTCCAACTGTTGTTATATGTCATGCTACTTCATTATCTTATCGTTGCCCTTACCAGTGATTACCTCTCCACCCCATTCTTCTTCTCTCCCCCCCAGCTTCCCCACGCACACTCAAATCCACCTTATTGCCGTCCAGCACAATATTCTTGCCCCACTTTGCTTTTGCATACTCCAGAGCCGCCGTTTGGGCGGCTTTGTCATGCAAAGAGAAGCGTAATTCCTTGCCAGTATCACAGATTATGCCAGCGCTCGGCGTTAAATAGCATCGCTGGCCTTTCTGCTATAAAACTTCCGGCAGTTGACAGCCAACGTGAAAACCCAGACAGCGTTTTCTTGGAGCGCAAGTGTTAGTTTAGCTGTTAATGTTATGCAGGAATTGCTTAAACAGGATTAATGGGTAGAATTGGAAATATCTCCCCCTTTGCGATAGGAAGAGATGACCCTGCAAACTATCTATTTTTATTGAATAAATGCTCTTGAATGAAAGAATAAAAACTTGCAGATAAAGACAAGGTTTAGTATACTTACGGCACAGAACAGACAAGGAGAATTATTATGGCACAGTCAGTTAGAGAAATAATAACCACCATGCCAATAGAAGAACGTATTGCCATATATGATAAAATTCATGAACTTGAAGAAAAAGGTGACTTTCAACAAGCAAAAGAGTTATCAAAAACTATCCCAATCAACCCCGATATGGCAAAAACAGCAGCCGAATTTTTTGGTTCGGAGATGTTAATAGCCTCTGGTATAAATCTTACTGACGCCGAGGCAAAGTATGGAAAAGATTGGCTTGCACAATACAAAGTACAGTGACTTTTTACTTGTTTCACTTACACTCTTTCAAGGTGTAGTCGACACTCATATGTCGCAAGAAAAAAACAAAGTAGCAAGAGAGTATAGTACACAGATTAGTAAGGCAAATGAAGTATTAAAAGCCTCAATAAAGGAAGAGGACGCTTCTTTGTCTTTATATGTTAATCGGCTGTGTCTTGACTTACAAAGAAGCCTTTTTGCCCATTCCGAAAAAGAACACGCTTTGTATGACAAATATATTGATGGAAATCTCGCTGCAAGAAATTCGCTAGGGCTTGTTCTTGACAAAGAAGCATACAAAAAAAGTGTTCATGAGCGGTACGGCAAATATCGCGAAGTTAAGTTTGCCCCAGCAGGAGAGGTCTATAGAACTTTTGGTGAAAACCAGATTGTCCACTTTGGCAAAATGAAGCTTGGACAAGAAAAGGGAGAGCTTAAAGATTTTTTTGAGCTTTCTCAGCAAAACATGCGTGCAGGAATTAACCACTTTGTAACACTGCAAAATGAAGCGTTGGGATTACAAAACCCCACAAAAGAAAAAAGCCTAAGTAAAGACTTAGGACGCACCCTTGAGCGCTAACTAAAACGGTAAGTTTGCAAACCGTAATTTGAGGATTTTTATGCCCAGCTATGGATTAATGACAGAATATAGTGTTATTTCCTGCAACACGTCCTTTAGGCTTTTAATCGATGAAGAAACGCTAGTGGGTGTCTTGTCTGGTATTGTTTCGCCCGAAAAATGGATTTCTCATCTGGATGTTTTTTTTAATGAGCTTCCAGAACCGTATATCTATGGGGTAATACAAGAAAATAATCTTAGTCTTAGTCAAATATA
>CAZPTC010000086.1:0-9325 GCA_964589455.1 uncultured Desulfovibrionaceae bacterium
CAAGTACAGCGAAAACGTATCATCTTTCCAACCCATTTATTCCGCGAGGATGGCGCGGTTTTTTTGGCTATAACCTATCGGGTCTGAATAGAAATTCAGAAGTTGAGAAAATTTTTGGATGAAGAACGTAGCCGAAAAAATCGCGCCATCCTCGCGGCAATAAGGGGGTTTGGGGGGCGAGCGGACGTAGTCCGCATTTGTATCAGTCCCCCCCCAAAAAAAAGGGACATATATGGAACTATCAACTGAAGACAAAAAAATATTAGACACTATACAAAGCGCATTTCCGCTCACGCCAAGGCCGTACGCAACACTTGGCGAGCAGCTTGGTATGGAGGAAGCGGAAGTATTTGCGCGTGTGCAGGCCATGAAGGCGGGTGGTATAATACGGCGTCTTGGGGCAAATTTTCAATCTGCGAAGCTTGGCTTTCATTCTACGCTGTGTGCGGCCAAGGTGCCGGAAGAAAAAATGGCAGATTTTTGCGCCAGGATAAACGCACTACCTGGGGCCACGCATAATTATTTACGCCGCCATGCGTATAATATTTGGTTTACGCTTATTGGCCCTTCCAAAGAAGATGTATGCCGTACAGTGGCAGAGCTTGAGCAAGAAAGCGGCCTTACCATTCTCAACCTGCCTGCCACGCGGCTGTATAAAATCCGTGTGGATTTTGCTATGGAGTAGCGGTGCGCAAACAGCAAGAGGCATTAAAAGGGGAACAGGCAGACCCAAAAATGCAAAGAGGGCACTCTGCGGGTGTGCCAGATGCGCAGGGGGGTGCAGCGTTGCTGACTGTGACGCATTTAGGCCGTAAGTTTCACAGTACGGCTGGCCTTTTGGGGGAAGAGCGGGAGGTATGGGCTGTACGCGATGTTTCTTTTACCATACATGAAAGGGAAACTCTGGGTCTGGTGGGGGAATCTGGCTGCGGTAAATCAACGGTGGCAAAACTTATCACAGGGCTTTTGGCACCAAGTAAAGGCAGTATAGAGTGGAATACGGGTATATTTGCGCACAATGCGCCGCTTTCGCGCAAGGTGCAAATGGTATTCCAAGACCCTTTTTCTTCGCTTAACCCGCGCATGAAAATAGGCACAAGCGTGGCAGAGCCTTTGGTGCTGGCGCATAAGGCAGAGGGTAAAAGGGCAGGCCGCGCGCAAATAAAGCAAGAAGTGGTAGAAATGCTGGAAAAAGTGGGTTTGCAGGCAGAGCATTATGCCAGATACCCGCATGAATTTTCTGGGGGTCAGCGTCAGCGGGTGGCAATAGCGCGGGCGCTTATTACAAAGCCGCGCTTACTTATTTGCGATGAACCTGTTTCTGCGCTGGATGTGTCTGTACAGGCGCAGGTGCTGAATTTGTTAAAAGACATGCAGGCAGAATACGCTATGGGCATGCTGTTTATTTCGCACGATATTGGGGTGGTATCGTATATGAGTGAAAACACGGCTGTTATGTATAAAGGGGAAATTGTGGAGCGGGGACATACAGAAAGCCTGCTGGAATCCCCCACACATCCTTACACAAAAAAATTGCTGGCCAGTGTGCCGGCGGCATTTTAAGTATGGCAGCACCAGCGCAGAAAAAAAAACCGCATGTAGTTTCTGGCTTAAACCAGCCGGAGCATGTGCCATACAGTGTATACCGCGATATATCCAATATTATTTTTAAAAGTTTGGATATAGAGGTGGTGCTGGAAGAGCTGGTGCAATACTTTGCCAAAACATTAAAATTGAGTGGAATAGGGCTTTTTGGGCTGGATGCAGAGCGCAGGGAAATTTTGGTGCTGGCAGACACAAGCCAGGGCCGCAGCAAACGCCTTAATAGGGTTATTGCCATTTCTGAAGAACTGGAGCAGGCACTGCGCACAAAAAATTTGTTGCTTACAGAAAACAGTTTTTTTCCTCAACTGCACAATAACACCTATGAAAACGAATACTTAAAAGAGTTTTTCAGTTATTTTTGGGATCAGCCAGTGGCCGTTATGCTGGTGCCGCTTTTTCACAGTGAAGACAGTTTTTTTTCTCTCACCATGTATTCCTTTACCTGTAACACCTTTTCCATGCAAGATTTGGCACTTTGCACAGCTTTGCGCCAGCCGCTTACAATGGCTTTTGCCAATATGCTGGAATATAAAAAGCTTACCCACTATAAAGAGGCGCTTGCCCTACGCAACAGCCTGCTAAGTGAAAAGCAGGAAGGCACAGTAAAGGAGCTGCTTTCAGATGCCAGCACAACCTTGCGCCCACTTGTGGAAAATTTGCCTTCTATTGCGCAAACAGATTCTACAGTGCTGCTGCTTGGGGAAACAGGGGTAGGCAAAGACCTTTTTGCCACAGCCATACACCAGCTTTCTACCCGCAAAGATAAACCTTTTGTAAAGGTAAACTGCGGGGCCATACCAGAGTCGCTTATAGATTCCGCGCTGTTTGGGCATGAGCGCGGGGCATTTACAGGGGCGCATAACCAGCAGCTTGGCTATTTTGAGCAAGCCCAAAATGGCACACTTTTTCTGGATGAAATTGGGGAACTGCCCATACAGGCGCAAGCCAGACTTTTGCATGTGGTGCAATTTAGAGAAATTAAGCGCGTGGGCAGTAAAGACCTTATCCGCCTGAATATACGCATTATTGCGGCTACCCACAGGGATTTACCGGCCATGATACGGCAAGGTCTTTTTAGAGAAGACTTATGGTATCGCCTGAATATATTGCCGCTTACTATTCCGCCGCTTAGGCAGCGCACAGATGACCTGCCCCAGTTGGCTGCCCAGATTATCCGCAAAAAATGTATGGAAATGAATATCCGCGTGATACCGCGCATTGGCCCGCAATCTTTGTCGCTTATGCAAGCGTACCCCTGGCCCGGCAATGTGCGGGAGCTGGAAAACATGCTGGAACGCGCCCTTATACTCAACCGCGGCGCCGGGCAGATTGAAATACCCCCCAGCTTTTTTGCCAGCACAATAGGGGATACTGGCACTGCTACCCAAGGCTTTGCTGCTTCTACACTGGCCAACAGCACGCCAGCGGCTTATATTCCCGCGGAATCTGCACCAGTTTCCGCGCAAGAAGCCGCGCCCCCCGCAAGCTTTACAGAAAAGCGGCAGGGTGGCAGCCCAAACTCTGCGCCTGTCAGCACACTGGATGCCGCTATGGCCGCGCATATCCGCATGGCATTAGAAAGCACACATGGCAAAATACAAGGGCCACACGGGGCTGCTGCATTGCTTGGCATAAAACCCAGCACACTGCGCTCTAAAATGAAAAAACTTGGTATGTAAACTTTAGCGCAGTTTTCGCTGTATGGGTCTTGCTTTATATGGCGCGGTATATTGTTTGCACAATGTACCCCACGCCACCTGACACTGTAGCCACAATAAACAGCAGGCCTACTTTTTTATAGGTTGCCAACACGACTTCTTGAGAAGACTGGTTTGGATCTGGGGCCGGACGGGTGGAAAGAAAAAAATGGTCAACAAAACCCCAAAGAAATACGGTGAATGTTGCCACAAAAAAAAGTTCCAGCTTTACCACAGTGGCAAGCACCCCGCATATTGCACCAATACCAAGGGCAAACACAAAACGCTTTAAAGACAGCCGTATCATCTGGGGCATTGTTTGCGCAGGCAAAGACATTTTAAGCTTTCCTGGGGAAAGTATGGTAAAATCGGCGATGATATAGGTAAATAAAGCTGCCAGAATAACAAGACAAAATTCAAAAGAATCCATCCGGGAAATCCTTTTTAATCGTGTGTGGTTGAGCAAAAAATTTGCAGAGTATGGCAGAAAAAGGGAACCCGTTTATCCGCACAAAAAATAAAGCATTACCCCCCAGAGCATTGTCTGTTTGTTTACAGAAATGCTCTGGGGGTTTGCAAGAGAATAGGTTTAAGCGTGGATTTTCTTTAAAATCCATGCCATATTTTTACCAAGATTAGTCATGGTTTCCACGCCTTCCGTGTCGTTTTCCACATCGCCCGGGTTCATGCCAATATTCAAATTCCAATAGCTGCTCATAGGCACAATCATATTATTTATGCCAAAAAAAGACATGAGGGAATTATAGGTTTGCATAGCTCCCCCGCGGCGGCACACCACAATGGGCGCGCCCACTTTGCGGTACAACCCGCCATTCAGCTTGGAAGAAAAGCCCGCGCGGTCAATAAGAGCCTTCATTTCGCTGGTAAGGTTGGCGTAATAGGTGGGGGAAGCAAGCACAATGCCATCGGCTTCCCGCATCATGGCTACCCAGTCATTCAATGGGTCATCTGTAAAGCGGCAAATGCCAGTTTTACGGCAGGCCATGCAGGCAGCGCAGCCGTGCAGCAATACGCCGCCTACTTGCACTTCTTCGCACTCAATGCCTTCTTCTTTTAAAGGTTTAAAAAATGTCTGTATGGCATGCGAGGTATTGCCGCCTTTACGCGGGCTACCGTTAAACGCAACTACTTTCATAAAGTACTCCTGTTTTCTTTTTTTGGGGGGGATAATCCCCCCCAAACCCCCTTATTGCCGCGAGGATGGCGGCGATGACACTTGCTTCGCAAGTCGTCCTCGCCGCCATCCTCGCGGAATAAACAGGTTTGAAAGGCTTTTTACCAACACTTGCTAATAGCTCTAAGTGAATGCTCTAGCTGGGCTATTGGCAAGGAACTGCTCATCAAGCAACTTAACCTGATACAAATAAAAGTTTTTTGGGGGAGGGTGGAGGGGGTTTGGGGGAGGCGGGAGACCCCTTTGCGGCAGGATGCCGCAAGCCGCGCAGCGCGAGCGAGGTCGGGCTTTGCCCGCCGAAGCGAGAGCGAGTGCCGCACAGGACATGCGGCCGAGCGTCATCTGTGCTGTCGCCTTCCCGCTTCCCCCAACGCTCTTCCCCTCTCTACCAATGGTTTCTATGCACCTTGGTTTCGTCGTAGCGGTCTTCGCGAGTAAAGGGCTGTGCGGGGTGGCCGATAACAACAAGGCCTAAGGGCAAAATATTACCTGGTATACCAAAAGCTTTCACAAAAGCTTTTTCGCGGTCATCATTGGGGTGAATACCGCACCATACAGAGCCAAGGCCCAGGCTGCGGGCAGTAAGCATCATGGTTTGTATGGCGGCTGCGCCGTCTTGCGGCCAATATTCAGGCACACGGCCTGCGGTGGTATCGCCGCATACAAGAATGGCAAGAGGAGCGCCCACAGCAGGGGTGGTGAAGGGAGAAAGCTTGGGCATATCGTCTAAGATATTGCGGTCTGTGATGACTATAAAGCGCCAGCTTTGGCTGTTGGCAGCAGTAGGGGAAACCATAGCGGCCCGCAAAAGGGTATCAATATCTTTTTCGCTCACGGGGTCTTGGGTAAACTTGCGGATGCTGCGGCGTGTGTGCACAATTTCAAGGAAATCCATGTTATTATCTCCTTAGGATAGGTTGGTTACTCGTACCCAAGCGCTTTACGCTGGGCAACAAGGGCTACTGCCTGCTCTTCATAGCTGGCAAAACCGGCCTGACGCAAAGCGTCGAACACGGTTTCTTCCCAGGGCCAGGCAGCGTAAATGACGGGTTTGTGGAAGGTGGCGCGGAAAAGGGCAAGTTCCTGGCGCAATTCTGCTTCTTTGGGGGTAGCAAGGCCTTTGCGCAGGTTTTCGTGCAGGCGTATAGATTCGCCTTCATACCATTCTTTCAATTCTGCACCAGTGCTGTACTTTTTGAGTATGTGGGTATAGCCGTGGGCTTCCATAACTTTGGCAAGTTTATTGTAATGCTGTTTCCCTAGCCATTCGCCCAGTTTGGAAGTGGGGATATTTTCCGCTTCTACTTTGGCAATATCAAACTTGGTTTGGTAATAGGTGTCTGGCACAACAGAGGCAGAGGAAATGCCGGCAATAGCCACAAGGCCGCGCAGGATGACGCTGTTAGAAACGCCCTGCCCGCAGAAGCCCACTTTTTTGGCGTATTTTTGGCCAGTGAAAATGGTGGTAAGCAATGCCCAGACAACGGCGGGGTCTTCCTCATCGTAGATGTGGGAAAGGCTGGCATTGTCGCGGTCAGTGGCAAGCACCATCTGGGTCATGTCATTAGAGCCAATGGAGAATCCATCAAACTCCTGGATAAACTGGCGGGCAAGAATGGCATTAGAGGGCAATTCTGACATCTGGATAAGTTTTAAGCCGTCTTCGCCGCTTTTAAGCTTATGCACAGTTTCCAGGTACAGGCGCATGGAGCGGGCTTCTTCAATAGTACGCACAAAGGGCAACATCATCATAAGGTTACTGCCGCCATACACACCACGGGCAAGCTTAAAGGCTTCAATTTCCCAGTCGTGTATATTACGGGAAACACCGCGGTAGCCAAGCATGGGGTTATCTTCTATAGCTTCAAAAAGATTACCGCCAAGCAAATTACGGTATTCATTAGACTTAAAGTCTGTTGTGCGGTACACAATGGGCTTGCCGTAAAAAGCCATAGAGAAAAGGGCAAGGCCTTGGGCAAGAGTTTGGATGTAGTGTTCTTTGCCATTGCGGAAGCCGCGGGAGCGTATCATGGCATCAATTTTGCCTGGTACTTCGCGTAGGGCATCCATTTCTTTAATAATGCCGGACTTCAGGCCTACTTCACGGCGCAATTCTGCAATACGGCGGAAGGAGGCTTTAAGCTCTTCACTTTGCTGAACTTTGGCAACATGGGCCGCTACTTCTTTGGCAATAGCCTCACGGCGGGTGGCAACTTCTGGCTCATGGCCGGTAAGCTGGGCAAGCTCGTCCTCATAGCCATAGATAATGCGCACATGGGTGGCAAGGTCTACAGAGGTGCGCAGGGTGTCCTGATGGCGCATGGCGCGTTCTGCGTATTCTTCACGCTTATGCTCCAGTTCGCGCAAGGCGCGCTGCTGGGCAAGCACTTCTTCTGTACCGTGAGGCTCTTTGGCAATAAGGGCCATAATTTCGTCATTAAGGCCGGTTACAAAACCCACATGGTCACGCAGTTTCAGATCAAGGGTCACAAGACCGGCAGCAAGCTGGTCTTGCACGGTCTTGGTAAGGGCACGCTCCATTTCCGCTAATTTTTCATCCACGCGCTCTTTTAACGTACCATTATCAAACGCTTCCAAGGCCTTGGGGTGAACCCCCACATTGCCCAGCATAAATTCTGCGCGTAAAAGGCCTACTTCAAAATCTGGCACATGACGCAAGCGGGAAAGGAAAAGGGCCTGGTTTACGTCTGCCAGTACAAGGCCAACGTGGGTGCGGGTGGTGGGCAGCTTGGAAAGATCCATTTCCCCACCCACATCGTGCAGGGGTAAAAGGCCGCGGTATACTTTACCGGCTGTGCCGTCTACTGTTACTTCCAGGCCATTAAGGGCGCGCAGGGCTTCACTTCTGCCAATGCCAATAACAGCGGGTATGCCAAGTTCGCGGGAGGTAATGGCTGCGTGGCTGGTATCGCCCCCTACGTCTGCTAAAATGGCAGAAGCAACACGCATGCCGGGCACCATATCCGGGTCTGTACGTTCTGCGGCAAGCACATCGCCCTTTTGGATTTTATTCAGCTCAAGGGCGGAACGTAAAAACTTCACTGTGCCCTGCCCTGCCCCGCGGGAAGCGCCATTGCCTTCAAGCAATACTTCGGCATTTTGGGCAGCGCGTTCATCCACTTCCATGCGGCGCATAAAAATGGTATCCGGGTGCAGCTCAAATTCTTCATTCCAGCGTGTTTCAGGGCGGGCCTGCACAAACCAAAGCTGTTCTTTAGCGTCTACGCAAAATTCTGTGTCCATAATCATGCCATCATAGGCTTTGCTGATAATGCGCACAGAACTGGCCACTTTTTCTGCCTGCGGGATAGAAAGCGACCACTTGAACATTTCCTGTTCGGAAACTTTTACTTTTTTGGTACCGCCCTTTTCGTCGTACACAATTTTAATATCTTTATTGCCAAGAGTGCGGATAACCACTTCTGCGCCATCGTCCCGCTGGAACACATAAAATTTATCCGGGGTTACCATACCGCCCACAACCGCTTCCCCAAGGCCATAGCTTGCGTCTATGCTGACAAGTTCCTTGCGGGTTGTGCCACGGCAACCGCTTGCTGTATCTGCGCTAAAGGCTGTGCCGGAAATAACGGGGTTAATCATGCGCATAATGCACACAGAAAGGGAGGTATTTTCAATAGCCCATTCTTGCTTGGCGTTAAGCGCAAGGGACTCATCACCCGTTGCTTCTGCACGGGTAATGCCATCCCGTATGGCTTCGCGTCTGTAGGTCATGGAGCGCAAATTATAGGCAGAAGCGCAGTCCCAATGGTAGGCCTGCACCACGCGGTCTGCTCCCACCATATTCAAATAGGTATCTTGCAGGCCGGCAAAGGCCTTTTTGCGGGAGTCTTCCCCCGCGGCAGAAGAGCGCACAGCAACAGGTACATCGCCTTCATTAGCTTCTTTGCATATTGCGGCGTACGCTTCGCGCACGGCATTATCCACTTCTTTTGGCATTTCTACAGAAAGAATGGCAGACTGCACAAGCACAGAGCGTTTACGCAACTGGTCAATTTCTTCCTGGGAGGTAGCAAAGCCATCTACCACATTATTCACAAAGGTGCGTAGTTTAATACAGGTGGCATTTTGCTCTGCGGCAGAAGCCGTGCGTATTTCCTTACCCAAATTGCGGGCAAGTTTTTGCAAAAACTCGCCATCGCGGTTTATTTCCGGGTCATTCCAGTCTATGCGACTGTACTCTTTATCTACCAGGGAGCGCACTAACGCTGCGTTCACCTTGGTTTCGTCCAGAACCTTGTGGAAGCAAAGGGAGGAAATAGCGCGAAACTGCGGGGTTTGCACGCCTGGCACCTCGTGGATGCGAGCCGTGTTATAGTTTTTGCCGCCCACAATAATTTCGGCGCTTTCCCCAATGGCCATAATATCCGCGCCAGTAAGAACAAGTTTGGTCTTCAATGCCTCCACATCGCCAGCAGAGCTTGAAGAGCGGGTTTCATTTGCCTTGACCATCTGGACCTCCAAGAGGAAGAAGTTTGGGTAGTAAGGGAATTGGTTAGCGCCAGTGGCTTGTTTTTACCCGCAGGGTTTTGAAGAACCCCGCAGTGGGCATAAAAAACGCAAAGCCACTGGCATGGCAAACTCTAGCAGGAAACAGTTGTGCCACTGTCTGCTAAATTAGAGGAGCATACTGTTGTATCTTCCTGCTTTTCACCGCACCACGGGCAGAAGGCAAGGCCGAGCATGGGTAGCGGTTTGGCGCAATCCGGGTTGGAACACAAGCAGGGTAATGGCCCAAGTTCCATAATAAGTTCGCCTTCTTTCACGGAAATCATTTTGCGCGTTTCTT
>CAZPTC010000087.1:0-9157 GCA_964589455.1 uncultured Desulfovibrionaceae bacterium
AAGCTCTGCCACGGGGCTGAGTGGAGGGGCATCTTTATCCAGCAATAAGGGCCGCAAAGACTTGCCAAGTGTGGAACCACCCGGCTCCCTTGTGGTGATGTGCGAAATACCCGCCTCTTTGAGCATAGCCTGCAGGCCAGCAAGCACTGTGCTTTTCCCACAGCCTTCCGTACCTTCCAAAGAAATAAAGCGGGGTGAAGTAAACCCAAACATGGTTGCTATTCCTTATAAAAGAGAAATTTGGGAAGGCCTGTCTTTATGCTGGGGGCTTTCCTGTGCAGGCTCTTGCGCGTGGGAATGGCCGCGCTGTGGCTTTTTTTTCTCCACTGGCTTCGGGGTATGCGGCGGCCTTGCTAAAGAGCGCCCTAAAAGGCTTTGCCAGGGCGTCCATAAAAAGCCCTCGCTTTGTTCCTGCTGGGAAGAAGCCTGCGTTTCGCCATTGCCGGGTTCTGCGCAAATCTCATTACCTGACCCTGCGCCTAATTCTGCACCCATTTCTGCACCTGGCACTATTTCCCCATTTTCTGCAGCACGTTGCGCTGTGTCCGCAGTGCTTTTTTGCGCCTTAGCAGCGCTTGCATCAAAAAGCGCCCGGCACTGGGCTACTTTGGCGTCCATATTATCGGCAAAGTGCAGCAAAAAGGCTTCTGGTGTGGCAGGTTCACGGGCTGCGCCGTATGCTGTTTCCCCATGATGGCTGAGAATAAGGTGTCGCAAATGCGCTTTTAGCCCAGGTTCAAGACGCGATTTTGCCAAAAAAGGCTCCAGCATAAGCAGGCCAAGGGTTGTATGCCCCATAAGGCGGCCTTCATCTGTATAATCAATATTCATGCCGCTTGTGTATTCTTCCATTTTGCCAATATCATGAAAAAGCGCGCCCACAAACAGCGTTTGGCGGTCAATATCCGGGTAATGATCTGCCAGTTTAAGGCAAAGGCTGGAAACAGAAAGCAAGTGCTCCAAAAGACCGCCCGCATACGCATGGTGTATGCTTTTTGCAGCAGGGGCATATAACAGGCGTTCCCGCACAGACGAATTTTTTAACACAGACAGCACAAAAGCCCGCCAAGGGGCATGCGTGAGTTCTTTACGGCAAAGGGCCTCCATCTGGGCCATAAGCACTTCCGGGGCAGGGTCGCTTACGCGCATAAAGGCAGAGCGGTCTAAGCCCTGCACTTCTTCAGGGGTGAGAAAACGCAGTTTTTCCACCACAAGCTGCACCTGGTCTTTATAAGAACCAGCCTTGCCAAGCACCTCTACAAACTGGCCAGCAGGCAAATCTGGGTACGCCGCGCTTTGGGGGCTCCATATTTTTGCTTCTAAAGTGCCTGTTGCGTCTTTTAACTCCACCCTCCAATAAGGGCCATTGCGTGATTGCAACAAGCTTGCAGAACTTATAAGAAAAATATCGCGGACATTGGCACCCGCCTGGATTTCTTGGATAGGCTTATGTGTTTGCGTCATACGTTACGGGTATTACCGGGCAAAAGGTTTTTACAGAAACAAAAGCTGCTTTAAGTAAACTACCCTCTCCCTGCCTATTTTGCAAGTGGCATACAAAAGGCTTTTCAGGCTAAAGTTGGTGCGCAGGCATCTTTTTCCCAGAAATTCACTTGCGCCTTGTGGCAGAACGCGTTACAAAAAGCACATGGACACACAACTTTGGATTGGCCCCTTAGAATATGTACCAGAGTGGCTGGATATCCTTGTTTCCGTAAGGGGGCTTTCTGTCCTCACATCCTTGGCCTACCAGCAGGACTTGCAGCTTTTTGCGGAATTTCTTGCAGAATTGCAAGAAAATACCACAGCCCCACTTCCCCTTGCTGCGCTTGATGATACAGTTTTGCTGCTTTTTGTGGTGTGGCTGCGCCGTAAAGGGCAGGCCCCCCGCAGTATAAGCCGCCGCCTTTCCTGCCTGCGCAGTTATTGCGCATGGTGCTTTGCAGAGGGCAAAATGCCCCATAATCCTGCTGCCTTGTTGGATAGCCCCAAACTGCCCCAATTATTGCCCCACGTGCTTTCTCTTGCGGATATAAATGCCCTGCTTGCCGCCCCGCCTGCCACACCCCTTGGGCAAAGGGACGCCGCCATTATTGAGCTGTTATACGCCGCAGGCCTGCGTGTTTCTGAACTTATCCATGTGCGGCCATTAGATATTGACTTCCAGGCCGGGCGTTTACGGGTTTTTGGCAAAGGCCATAAAGAACGCCTGCTGCCTTTGCATGGGCAGGCAATTACGCGCGTGCAGCATTATTTGAAGGAAATCCGGCCACTTTTAAACCCTGCTCAGGGCGAAAACGCGCTTTTTTTGAACAGACAGGGCAAGGGCCTTACCAGACAAGGGGTGTGGGATATGCTGCAAAAATACGCCATGCCCCTTGGGCTTTCGCTTTCCCCCCACTCTTTCCGCCACAGTTTTGCCACGCATTTATTGGAAGGCGGCGCAGATTTACGCTCTGTCCAGCTTTTACTGGGGCACAGCGATATTGCCGCCACAGAAATTTACACACATGTACAGGCAGAAAGGCTTAAAGCCACGCACAGGGCTTTGCACCCGCGCTCTCTTCACACGCAAGAGGAAAAAGCCCATGCCTCATAAGTTACCCAATACATTAGCAGATAATGCTCTTGCCACATTACCGGACAAATTTCCCCTGCGCCTCTCCCCTGTGCAGGGCAAGCCCCGTATACTTATTACCTGCCACAGAAATGCAGATTTTGACGCCTTTGCCTCTCTTGTAGGGGCACTTGCTTTGTACCCGGATGCTGTTTTACTGTACCCCGGTTCTCAAGAAAAAGCGCTGCATAATTTTTATGAAGAAGCATTACAGTATCTGTACCCCTTTGTACCTGCAAAAGAAATAGATTTTACATCTATTGAACTGCTTGTTGTGGTAGATACCTGCCAAAGTTCTCGCATTGGGCATGTACAGCCTTTGCTTGACAGGTACGAAGCTTTGCAGTCACCAGAAGGAACAGAGGAGATAATGCTGCCCCTCAGCCTGCATGTGTGGGATCACCACCCGCCTGCTGCAGATGATTTAACCCCAACATGGGCTTGTATAGAGCCATTAGCTTCTACCTCTACCCTGCTTGCACAAATGGCGCAGCGTCACGCTGTGGAATTAGACTGTGCTTTTGCTACCATGCTGGGGCTTGGCATTTATGGGGATACGGGTTCTTTTTCCTATACATCCACTTCCTCTGCAGAATTTTTGGCCTGCGCATGGCTGCATACAAAAGGCATGGATGTAACGCTTATTGCCCAGCTTTTAAAGCAAAGCATCACCAAGGAACAAATTGCAGCCCTCAATCAGCTTTTAGAAAACTTCACCCTGCATGAAATGGGCGGCTTGCGTATGGTTATTGCCAGTGCCCACATGGACGAGTTTTTAAATGACTTTGCCATGATTGCCAGCCGCTTTATGGAAATACAGCCGTGTCAGGTGTTTTTTGGTATTTGCTCTATGGAAAACGCGGTGCATATTGTGGCCCGCAGCCTGGCAGATCAGATTGATGTGGCCAGTGTCTGTGCAGAACTTGGCGGCGGTGGGCACAGCTACGCGGCTTCTGCTGTTGTGCGCGACCAAACTCTGCCCCAGATTAAAGACCTTATTTTAAGCCGCATGACTATGCAAATAAACCGCATGGTCAATGCAGGCACGCTTATGTCTTCCCCTGTTGTGCCTGTGTATGAAAACCAGACCCTCAGGCAGGCAGAAACCATTATGGGCCGCTATGGCTTTAAGGCGTTACCCGTTTTTTTGCCGGGCACGCACCGCTGCTCTGGCATTGTGGAACTCAGCATAACCCAGCGGGCTTTAAGCCACGGTCTTGGCTCCTACCCGGTAAGCGCCTATATGCAGCGCAGTTTCCAAGTTGTCACTCCCCAAACAGATTTGCAGACAATTATGGATATTATTATGGGCAATCGCCAGCGTCTTGTTCCTGTCATATCAGGGGAAAGCCCCGGCGTGCTTAGTCTTACAGGCTCAGAGGCACTAAGCAAAGAGCATGAGGTTACAGGTGTGCTTACCCGCACAGACCTTATCCGCATGTTCACCGCAGAAGGCTCCTTGCCCAAGCCCCGTACATCTGGCAAAAGAGAAAAAAATGTGGCGCGTGCCATGACTGCCTTAATACCGCCTGCCTGCATCCATATTCTGAAAGAAATTGGCAAGCTTGGCAGTGAATTAAATATCCCTGTGTATGTTGTGGGCGGTTTTGTGCGGGACCTTTTATTAGAGCAAAAAGGCAAACACTGGCCAGACCTTGATATTGACCTTGTGGTAGAAGGCGATGCCGCCTTTTTTGCGCGCAAGCTTGCAGAAAAATTTCACGGCACTATGCGGGAGCATAAAAAGTTCCTTACGGCACTTGTGCTGTTTTCTCAGGAAAACGAGGCCGAACACAGGCAGACACAGTCTTCCCCGCATCTTGCATTGCAACTGCTTAAAGAACAGGAGAAAAAAAACTACAACCCACAGAGCCATACCATGCTGCGAAGCCATGCGCAGGAGAAAATGGCCCGCATTGATATAGCCACGGCACGTCTGGAGTATTACGAAGAACCCGGTGCCTTGCCCACAGTAGAACTTTCTTCTCTTAAAATGGATTTATACAGGCGCGACTTTACCATTAACGCCATGGCCATACGCCTGAATGAAGAAAATTTTGGCATACTTGTAGATTATTTTGACGGGCAGAACGATATTAAGCAAAAGCGTATCCGTATGCTGCACGCCCTAAGCTTTGTGGAAGACCCCACCCGCGCCCTGCGCGCTGTGCGCTTTGAACAGCGCTATGGCTTCCGCATTGGGCAGCAGGCAGAGCGCCTTATACGTAATGCGCTGGAGCTTGGGCTTATTGATAAACTCAGTGGCGCGCGTATTGTGGCAGAGCTGGAAAGCATGATGGAGGAGAAAAATCCTCTGCCCTGCTTTGTGCGTATGCAGGAATTTGATATGCTTGCCGCCATTGCCCCGCCTTTTGCTTTAAACGCTGCCAAACAGGAACTTTTGGCCAGTATGCTGGATGTGCTGGACTGGCACTCTATGCTCTATCTTTCAGAAGAACCAGATAAAATACAACTGCTTATACTTGTGCTTTGTCGTGGCCACAATACCCAGGACTTTTTGGATGTGTTAAGCCGCCTTGCGCTTATACACCCCATGCGGGAGCAATTATTGGAAACCCGCAGTAGTATTATTGATGTATTACCCCAATTAGAAAAATGGCATGACAGGGAAGGACTGGTGAGCGAACTGGCAGATCTTTTGCGCAATTTTCCTCTGGAAGCTCTTTTGTATCTGGCTGCCAGAGTGGAAGATGAAGAACTGAAAAAGAAACTTACCCTCTATATTTACAAATGGCGCTTTGAAAAAGCGGATATAAGCGGAGAGGAAATACTTGCACTTGGCCTTCCGCGTGGGCCGCAAATTGGTGAATTGCTCAAAATGGCACGCGCAGCCAAATTGGACAATATTGCACCTTCACATGACGCCCAGTGGGAACTGGTAAAGGAGTGGGCAGCGCCTATGCTGGCTGCACAAGCAGCCCAAAAAGCGCAATAGAGTATTGTTGTAGTTTTTGGCATTCTGTGTTCACTGGTAATGGACATAACCCTTTTCCAGGTAATAAACTATGCAGACAAGGACTAAAGTACTTCTCTTCGGATGCCTTATTATGGTAATGAGCATTTTTCACAGAGGCTCCATTGCTATTATTTCTCTGGACATTATGGATAGCTTGCAGCTCTCTCTTGCCAGTGCAGGTTTTTTGTCAAGTTCCACTATGCTTGCCTATGGTATTATGCAACTACCTAGCGGCTTGCTGGCAGACATGTATGGCGGCCGAAAAGTAGTCTTTTTTCTTACCCTTATTGCTGGTATTGCGGCCCTTGTTTCTGCTCTTACATATTCTTACCCCATTGCTTTAGGCGCACGTTTTATGTTGGGCATTGGCATTGCATCCTTCGTGCCTATGGTCACCCTGCTTGCAGCCCACTACCCGCCTCAGGCTTACAGCCGTGCGCTTTCTTTACTTATGGGTATTGGCACCCTTGGCAATATGCTGGCTGCCACCCCCCTGCTTTTCCTTAGCAAAGCATTTGACTGGCGCTTTGCACTTGGTTTTTTTGCGCTTATAACTTTAGCGCTTGCCTGCATGTTTTTTTGGTATACCAAAGGAAAAAGCCAAAAAAAGCATAAGGAAACAAGTTATACAGACCTTATAAACCATGCAGAGCAGCCGGAATTGCCTGAATTAGCAAAATTGGCAAACCTTGCAGAAAATCCCCAAAACCCAGCAGTAAAAAAGGAAGGCTTTGCCCCCATACTTTTGGGCATTAAGCGCGTGCTTACATCCAGACAGTTTTGGCCACTGTGTATATGGCAAATGGCCTGCGTTGCCCCCATGTTTATGCTTACCATTTTTTGGCTTGTGCCCTATCTTGTACAGGTAAATGGCATTGACAGCACAATGGCAAGCTATTTTCTTCTTGCAGCCACCCTGCTTTCTGTAGCGCTTATGCCATGTTCTGGCTATCTTTCCGATGTTATTGCCAAAGCACGTCGCTGGCCTGTACTTGTATGCACAGGTATTGCCCTGCTTTCTGCAGTGCCTTTTGTTACCCATTCTGGCAGTATACCATTTTATGCACTAGTATTACAACTTGGTGGATTGTTTTTTTCTATTACATTTGCAGCACCGCTTATTTATACTATGGTAAAAGAAAGTTTTCCACCAGAACTTACAGGCACAGCAACAGGATGCCTGAATATGTTTTATCCTATTGCCCTTTTTATTTTGCAAATACCATTTGGTTATATTATTGAATGGCGGCTTGAGCAGGGCCTTGGCTATGGAGCCGCTTTCAGAAGTGCAGGTTGGATTATTCTTATTTCCTATATTATTGGCTTTTTGGCAACATTGTACATGGAAGAAACATTCCCAGGGAAACAAAAAAAGAAGAGGTAAAAGCGTATGCACACAAGAACAAAGGTTTTACTATTATGTTGCGCGGTGTATATTTTAAGTTTGTTTCACAGAAGCTCAGTTGCGGTTATTTCCTTTGATATTGCCGCCAGCCTGGAAGTAAGCCTTGCCAGCCTTGGGTATTTAAGCGGTACCACTATGCTGGCCTATGGCATTATGCAGTTACCCAGTGGCCTTTTGGCAGATGCTTTTGGAGGCAGGCGTGTGGTGATATGGCTAACCACCCTGTCTGCTATTTCTGCTTTGGCAGTGGCCCTAAGCCCCAGCATTTTTATGGCTTCCACTGCGCGCTTTTTTTTGGGGCTTGGCCTTGCGGTTTTTGTACCCATTCTTACCCTTTTGGCCACAACCTTCCCCCCCCATATGTATGGCAGAGCTGTTGGCATTTTATCTGCCTCAGCCGGCATTGGGGGCATTATTGCCGCCACCCCCTTACTTTTGCTCAGTAATGCCTTGGGCTGGCGCGGGGCTTTACTTGTTTTTGCAGCCTTTACCCTGGGCTCTGTTGCGCTTTTTGCCTGGTTTACACGTGGTATAGCAAACCAGGCAGCACCTGCTGCACCCGCCAAAAAGGTAGATATAAAAGCCATTGGGCGGGATATTATGCGTGTGTTCCGCACCAAAGAATTCTGGCCCTTATGCGTGTGGCAGATAACCATGACAGGGGCCATGTTTATGCTTACCATTTTATGGTTTGTGCCCTATCTTGTACAAGCAAATAACCTAAGCCAGGAAGAAGCAAGCCTGTTTCTTATTACCTTTGCCATACTGCCCCTTCTTCTTATGCCTCTTGTGGGCTACCTTTCGGATGTGGTGTTTAAAGCACGGCGATGGCCTGTGGTGTTTTTTGGGGTATTTTCCGTCATAGCGGCTCTTCTTTTTGTCACGCATTCCGGGCGTATGCCTTTCTGGCTTTTATGCGTACAAATGATACTTATCGCCGCTGGCCTTTCTGGGGCAAACCCGCTTATATTCACTATGGTGAAAGAAATATTCCCACGCTCCCTTACTGGTACGGCCACAGGCTGCCTGAATATGTTCTACCCCATTTTTGTGTTTTTTATCCAAATGGTATACGGTGGCATTATTGAATGGCAACTGGCTGAAGGCGCAAGTATAGGCGCTGCCTACCGCGCTGCTGGCTGGGTTATTCTTATTTGCCACCTTATTGGCTTTGCCTGCACCCTTATTATGAAAGAGACGTACGGGCGGGAACCAAAGGAGTAAACACTGTGGAACAAACCGCGCAAAAAGTTTTAGGCACGCAGAAATACTGCCTGTGGGAAAAAGTTTCTGCATTGGTAGAGGGCCTGTATGATATGGAAATACTGCTTGGCCTTGGCGGGAAAAAATGGGATGTAGAAAAAAAATACCGCAGGGGTGGCAAGACCCTGTGCTGCCTGTATGCCCGTGCCCATACACTGGGCTTTATGGTTATTCTTGGTAAAGAAGAACAGGCTAAATTTGCAGCAGAAAATTGGAGCACACCGGTTCAACGGGTGTTTGATGAAGCCAAAGCCTACCATGACGGCAAATGGCTTATGTTGGAGCTGGAAGACGAAAGCCTTTTTGCGGATATTGAGCGCCTTTTGCGGATAAAGCGTAAACCTAATAAAAAGGAAATGTTCTAAACAGCAAATTATATCTTTTTGTTAATGGGCAGCTTATGCCCAATTTTTGCACACATCTACCCATTCGCGGGCTTCTGCATACTGCTCCAGCTTGTCCATGCTAAGCTCAATAGCGCTGTTTGCACTGCCACAGGCAGGGAAAACCGTGTTAAAGCGCTGCATGGAAATATCCAGATACACCTCTACCCCTTGGTTTACCCCAAAAGGGCAAACCCCGCCTACAGCATGGCCAATAACGGCTTCTGCTTCTTCCAGTGCCAGCATTTTGGCTTTTACGCCAAAACGAGCCTTAAATTTGGCATTATCTACCTTGGCATCGCCCGCTGCCACAATAAGAATGGGGGTATCCCCCACCCAAAAAGAAAGGGTTTTGGCAATGCGCGCCCCTTCGCACCCCAGTGCAAGGGCCGCAAGTTCTACTGTAGCGCTGGAAACAGTGAATTCCTGAATTTTTTCCTGCGCATTAAAGCGGGCCAGATGCGCCCGTGCCTGTTCTATAGCCATAAATACGTTCCTATTAAATAAAAACC
>CAZPTC010000088.1:0-9105 GCA_964589455.1 uncultured Desulfovibrionaceae bacterium
CCGGCGCCGGCGGGCCGGGCGCGCGGCGCCCCGGGGGGCGGGTTCTGGCGCGGGTTGGGGCGCAGATGTTGGAGGAGATGTTGGTGCAGATGTGGGAGCAGATGGTAGTGCGGGTTCAATGGGGATGTCAGATGATGTGGCGGCTGGGGTTTGTGTGCCAGTATCTGCTGGTGTTTCTGCGGGTATTTCTGCCGGTTCTCCTGCGGGTGTTTCAGCCGGTGCTTCTGCGGGTGCTTCTGCTGGCAGGGTTTGCGCGTTTGATGGTGTTACAGCCGGAGCAGGAATGGGAGTTTCAGCAGGCGTTTCTTGCGGTTCTGGGGCCGGGCTTTCCACTGTAGTTGGCACTGTAGCTGGTTCCGGGGCTGGCTCTGTGGCTGGCTCAACAAGTGGCGCTTTAACAGGCGCATGTTCCTGGGTGAAAAGCACGTACGGCTGGTCAATAATCCATTGGCGATGCACTTCTGTGAGGGGGTATTCTTCTTTGGGGAAGGTTTTCCAATCTTTTTCCCGCATGGCAAGCACCACTTTATCATGCTCTGATAAAAAGGCCTGTAATTGCTCCATATTATTTATGGCGGGCACATTTTGTCCAGCGTAGTAGGTGTGGGTGCCAGAATATACCTTGTAAGAAGCAGGGGTGTAGCCTTGTTCTGTAAGAGTTTTCAGGGCTTCTGCCTGTTCGCGCGGGCTAAGCAAATGGGTAATGTCTGGCGCAACAAGGCTGGTAAAGCCTTGTGTGGAAAGGATAAGCCCCACACATGTGATAAGCAGCGAGCCGCCTGCAAAAGAACGGCGTGTGCCCATAACAAGAATAAAGCCCACAACCATGAGGGGTATGCCCAGGTAAATAAGGCCAAAAAGCTCTTTAGCCCATGCCATAACGGCAGGTGGTACGCTGAGGGTTTCGCTTGTCAGGCCAAGCAGGGAAGCCATAAAGGGCAGTACGTACGGCGCAAGGAAGGGGATAATTTTATCCGCAAATGCGCAAATGCAGAACAAAATACCCAGTTTTACAAAAAGCGCGCCAACCAGAAAAAAGAAGTAGCGGCTGCGCTTGGGGCTTAAGTTCAGCAAAGCTTTGGCCAGTAAAATAGCTAAGGGGGCCATAAGAGGCAGCAGGTATACCGCAATTTTACTGCTTACAAGTGTAAGGGCCGCAAAACCTGTGATAAGAATAATCCACAGCCAAAGGCTGCCACTGGCAGGGCCAACTTCCTTACGGGCTTTAAAAGCCACAGGGATGCCTTTAATGGCCTGCAACGGGTTTACATAAAAAACAAGAAATACCCACGGCAGCAGCACAAGTGGCAAGGCCACCAGATAATACCACCATGCCTGGGGGTGTTGGGAAGCTTCTACAGCTCTGCCCATTATTTGCCCCTGGAAAATTGTGGCAAGGTATTCCCCATTGCCTGTAAAATATAGGGCGCAAACCCATGCCATAAGCATAAGCAGCATAAGGGCAAAGCCCATAACACCGTCTTTGCCGTTTAAACGGCCGGGTGTACCGCGCAGTAACAGGAAAAAAATACTGGCAACAAGGGGCAGGGCAAGGCCAAAGGGGCCCTTCATAAGGCAGGCAATGCCAGTGAGTAAAAAGGCCAATGTTAGCCATAAGGGCGCGCTTTGTTTTACCCAGCCTTTATAAAAGCACAAAAATGCCGCAAGGATAATGGAACTGAACATCATATCCATGCGGGGATAATGGCTGAGGCCAATAAAATAAAAGGTAGAAAGCAGAACAAGGCCAGAGGCAAAGGCTACGCGCCTGTCAAAACCAAGGGCGCGGGCAAAAAGCCAGGTAAGGGCCACAAAAAGAAGGGTGGAAAGGGCAATGCCCACAAAAAAGAGCTGGGGCATATCAAGCCCAGGCACCATGTCCAGAGCATTTAAAAACCAAAAGTACAGCGGCGGTTTATCCGGGTACGGCATTCCATTAAGCGTTAAGGCCAGCCAGTCGCCTTGCAGCATATTCATATAAATATTGGCGTGGCGCACTTCATCCGAAAACCAAAAATCCCGCGGGAAAAGCATTTCCTGGAAGGTGAGCAATACCACAAGTCCAAGCAGCACCAGAAGGCCAATGCGCGAAAAAAGTTGGAAGGTTTTTTCCGCAGGGCCAGGTTCCATAATGGTACAAGGCTTAATGCGTGGTGGCTTTTGGGGTTTGGGGGGTTTTGCTTTTTTTTCTGGCTTGCCAGCTTTTTGGGAGGCAGGCTTTTGGGCAGTCTTTTGGGATGTCTCTGGCTTTGGCGTTTCTGTTACTGCGTGCGGTATGGCAGATTCAGGAGCCGCAAGAGGGGAGAGGGCCGCGTCTTCTCTTAACTCCGGCGTGCTTTCTTCCAGCTCTAAATGCAGTATTTTCCCGGCTTCATCTTCTGGCTGGGCTGTGTCTGCCTCTGCAGATGTTTTTGGCTGCTCGGCACCGGCTTTCTGCATGTGTACTGGCTCTGCCTTGCCCTCAGCCTCTTTAAGCTCTGCTTGCCCTTTTAGCTGTTCTTGGGGCTGCTCCTCATATTCCACAGGGCCAAGAGCAATAGGGGCATTTGCTTGCCCGCCAGTTTCTCCTGCTTTCTCTGCTTCCACCTCTGCCTTCACATCTTTTTGTTCAGCATACTCCGCAGTAGGTAGCGCTGGCTCCGGTTCAAACATGCCCGGCAGAGGCGCTTTAGGCAGCATATCTTCCTGCATGGGTGTTTGTTCCGGGTTTTGGGTGTGGTCTGCTTCTTCCTGCATACCTATTGTGCACGGCTCTTCTGCCTGCGCAGTATTTGCAAGGCTTTCCGGCACATTGTCATACAGGCGCGGGGCAGCATCTTCCGGTACATTATCTGTCAGCTCATGGGGGATTTGTTCTGCCAAGTCCTGCGCAGCACTATTGCCTTCCTGTGCTGGCACGGTTGCGGCTTCTGTTTTTAAGCTGTCTGGGCTGGTGGCATTTTTTCCGGATACTGTTTCCATATTCTCCCCAATGCGCGTATTATGTAAAAGCTGTTAACCTTTTTGGCCCGGATATACTAGGCATGTTTTCTTGGCATGGCGATAAAGCGGGCCGCAAGGCTGCCCACCACTATACCCGCAAGAATGTCTACCGGGTGATGCCTGCCCAGCCACAGGCGGGAGTATCCCACAAGCAGGATAAGTATGGCAAGCCCCACCCGTACCCAGGTTTTTTGGAACCATAGGCCAAGGGGTACAGCCGCGGAAACAATTTCTGTTGTATGGCCTGAAGGAAAGGAGTTATGGTTAAAATCCAGCGCAAAAGGTATAATGCCGCCTTCTACGCCAGGCCTTGGCATACCTATGCTGTACTTGAGTGTTTGCGCCAGAATAAGTGTGATAAGTGCAGAAAATACAATAAGGCGCACCACAAACACCATGCCGTCTGTATCTTTTTCCTTCCATGCCTGCACCAAAATGCCCACATACAAAAGATACAAAAAAATGCCGCCAAAATCTGTAAGAAACTTAAAAATGCGTGTGATAACCGGGTCAGCTTCCCGTAATTGCTTAAAATAGCTCACCGCCGGGTCTGCCCACCAGGAAAGGTCAAAGCCTGTAAACAAAACCGCCAAAATAAGCGGCGTAAGCAGGGCAACGTGCAAAAGCCACGGGTATTTGGGGCCTCCAGCAGGATACGCATTAGCTGGAAATTCTGGTATGGCGCGCAAAAATGGAATTTTCATCATCTGGTCCCTATCAAGAGTATACGGCATTGCCAGGGTAAAAATTTAAGTGTGATGCAGCCTTCTTCTGTCATAACATGCCTGTCTTGCAGCATGTCACGGCTTTGCACGCGGGTGGGAGCATCTACTGCAACAGTTTTTTCTTCCCCAGAAAAATTGCCCGCCACCAACAGCGTTTTACCGTCTGGCAATGGGTAGGAATACGCCACAATAGAAGGGTCTTCTGTTTTTCGCCATGTTAGTACAGTATCTGCACCAAACACACTTGCGCCTTCAAGCCCCAGTTTTTCCCTGAGCAGCACAATTTTGCGCACATGGGCAGCGTAGGTGCTGCCCCCAGAAAGCGACGCCGCAAGCGGCCCTGCCGGTGTCATAAAAAGCCCGGGCATGGCTGCGCCAAAGTACAGGCGTGCGTCTTCCACTTCCCCCGTCATAGCTGGCAATGCAGCCATATCTGCAAGGTTCCACAAGCGCGCAAGCGGCACTTTGTGTTCCTCTAAGCCCTGCAAAGCCTTAACCATAGCCGCTGTATCCACATTTTTGCCAATTTGCACAGGAGAACGGACAAAGTCTGCCCCTTGCGCCAATAATGCCGGCAAAGCCTGGGCTGGGAATATATCTACCAGCATACTGGCCCCGCCATAACGCCTTATTTCCCGGCTTTGCTCACTCAGCGCGCTTAACGCCGGCTCCGGCGTGAAATTTTGCCCGGCTGGCGCGGCATCTAAGCCCCAAAATGGCTCTACAGATAGTCCTACAAGGTTTTGACGCCACAGGCCCACCTGTAGCACAAAAGAAGCGCTTAACACCCTTTTGGCCGCCGCGCTTGGGTCATCCCACTGGAAAACAGGCCGCGCCGGATCCCCCGCATAGCGGTATACCCAGCGGTGCGGATTACCATCCTGCCCCAAAATTTCTCCGCTTGCCGCCCAGCCACCCGGTTCCAATTCCGGTGCCAGAGGGTCAGCGTCTCGCGAAAAGGCTGGTGGCAAAAGCCCCACCCCTACAAGTGCCTCCACCTCTTTTTCTGCTAGCGGCACCCCGACATCCGGGTTGTTTGCCTTAACTGCCTGCACGTTTGGCAAAAGTTCCCACAGTTTTTGCGGTACTTCCACCATACTGAACTGACCCTGGTAATCGCCCACACCCCGCAGAGCCAAATAAAAATCTGGCCCCAAACCTGTTGCAGAACCTATACCCAGCCCGCCCAGTGCCATGCCCTTTTTTTCTGCTGCATCCAGTAGTTGGAAATAATTATCCTCTGTCCCAAATATCAGGTCTGGGGACAAGCGTGTTGCCCTGCCGCGCCACAAGTCTTCCCCCCTGTCACTTTCAAAAAGTGGCAGTATAAAAAGCCCCTGCACGCCCACAGTTTCCATTGCGCTTAAAAAGGATGCCTTCAGCAGGCTTTCCTGATTCACCATTTGCCCGGCTATATATTCCACAGGGTGCGTATACAGCCATACCCCCGGCAGCTTTGGTTTCTGCGTTGCCACAGAAGGCGCGCTCCACAATAAATTTGTGCCGCTTACCACCCCTGTGAGCTTGGAAGCCGCAAATAACATAGAGTTTTTTTCCATAAAATGGCTTACCCGTGGGTCAGCCCTTGGCAAATCCGTTGGTGCCTCCGCCGTGTTTTGCGAAAAATCGCGCGGCATACTTATTGGCGCAGGCCCACAGCCTGCCAGCAAAAGCACCATTGCCAAACTTGCTAATTTTTTTGTCATGCAAAAAACCCCATGCTCAATAGCCACAAGTTATACCCTTTATTGGAAAAGTTTTTTCTCTACTGGTTGCGTGCCGTCTGTATGGTCTTCTATTATCACACCCTGTGGTGGATTAAACACAAACGCATCCTTTGCCGCCTTTGCATTGGGCGTAAAAGATTTAAACTCTATCGCATTTGTGTTGCCATAAAAATCCAAAAGCTCCGCCTTCTTGATAAAGCCCGTGCCTTTGTCTACCCACAGCCTTGCTTCCACCAAGTTTGCCACCGGCTCCTTAGGGTACAAAAGCACCCGCGCCAGCCCATTTTCATCCGGCAGATACTCCACATCAAAATCTTTTTTTAGTGGTGCCTGACCCGTTATCACCATGAGTACTGACCGGGAATCCTGCGCCAGTTCCAGCGAATATTTATACGCTATCTCTTCATCCGGCAAGTAATTCCATATTTCTTTGTCTGTCACCAGCAGCAGCTCTGCCCACGGGTCCAGCGTTTCCCAACGCGCCAATAACGGCTTTTGGAAAAACAACTTGCCCTCCCGCACCTCCTCACTCCCACTCTCTTGGTGGGTGAGCGTTTGCGTGAATGTTGCGTCAAAACTCTGCATGTCCGTATACGCCTTTTGCATGGTGTCCGAAACGTCTGCTTTTGCCATTACCGGCATGGCAAGGCAAAACAGGCATAGCAGCGTGCCAAATACAGCGTGTATATGTGTATGTGTGTGCATAGTAACCTGGTAGTATTGTTATGTGGAATTGTTTGAACCGCTGCTGGGGGCTACTCGCCCTCACACCCTACTGGGGGCTGCTCGCCCTCACACCCTACTGGGGGCTGCTCGCCCCCATGCCCCCGCGGCAGGGGCAAGCGCCCCTGCACCTGCAATTTGAGGCTGGTGTGGCTGGCGTGTAGCATGGGCAATATGATAGCTGGTTGAAAACGCGCCCTCGCTTGTTCTTTGTCTTACACCCTGGGGCTGTATATAATACGTTCTTCCGACAAAAAACAAGCGAGGGCGCAGTTTAGCCACATACGAAATTTTCTCGCAGGCTCGAAAATTTCGGCTTTTGAGTTGTTTCGAGGGGAAATGGGAAGATATTCACGGAAAATGTTGAAAGGAAAAACAGGGAGGAAAGATACATTATGCCAGGAAAAAGCACAACGCTTTCCAAGCGCATTTACTCTTCATCTTCATACACTTCCACTTCGTCCAGGCCGAAGTAGGAAGCTATAATAGGGCCGTAATACATAGCCTGATCTTCCAGTTCTTCTTCTATACGCAGAAGCTGGTTGTATTTCGCCACGCGGTCAGAGCGGGAAAGAGAGCCGGTTTTAATTTGCCCGGCATTAGTAGCCACGGCAAGGTCTGCGATAAAGGAGTCTTCCGTTTCGCCGGAGCGGTGGGAAATAATGGTAGAATAGGCGGCCTGTTTGGCTATTTCAATGGTATCCAGAGTTTCCGTAAGAGTACCAATTTGGTTGACTTTGATAAGAATAGCATTGGCGATATTTTCTTCAATGCCTTCAGCCAGTATGTCTGGGTTGGTGACAAAAATGTCGTCCCCTACAAGCTGGGTAGAAGCGCCAAGGCGGTCTGTAAGCAGGCGCCAGCCTGAGCGGTCGTTTTCTGCAATGCCGTCTTCAATGGATATAAGGGGGTAGCGCTGGGAGAAGTCTGCCAGCCATTCCACCATTTGGGCAGAGGTAAAGGTTTTACCTTCGCCTTTTAGCTCGTACTTGCCGTCTTTATAGAATTCAGAAGCGGCAACATCTATGCACAGGGCAATTTCTGCACCGGGGATATAGCCTGCTTCTTCAATAGCGGCAATGAGGTAGCGGAAGGCTTCATCGTGGTTTGCAAGGTTGGGGGCAAAGCCGCCTTCATCCCCCACGCTGGTAACGTGGCCATCATTGGCAAGCAGGGTTTTAAGGGTGTGGAACACTTCTGAACCCATGCGCAGGGCATCTGCAAAGGTGGCGGCCGCTATAGGCATAATCATAAACTCTTGGATATCCAAGTTATTAGGGGCATGGGCACCGCCGTTAATAACATTCATCATGGGGGCGGGCAGCACTTTGGCATTCACGCCGCCAAGGTATTGGTAAAGAGGCAGGTCAACGTATTGAGCGGCTGCACGGGCAGTAGCCAAAGAAACACCCAGCATGGCATTTGCGCCAAGGCGGGATTTATTGTCTGTGCCGTCCAAATCAATAAGGGTGGTATCAATTTGCACTTGGCGCAGGGCATCAAGGCCAATAAGGGCTTCTGCAATTTCGCCATTCACATTTTCAACAGCGTGGGAAACGCCTTTACCTTTGTAGCGGGCGGGGTCGGCGTCTCGCAATTCAAGGGCTTCACGGCTGCCAGTGGATGCACCAGAGGGAACAGATGCGCGGCCAACAATACCGGCTTCAAGGCCAACTTCTACTTCAACAGTGGGGTTACCACGGGAATCTAATATTTCACGAGCCCAAACCGAGGAAATGGTGCTACTCATGGGTTTTCTCCTTTATGTTTTAAGCATGGCCATTCTGGCATGCTTTGTGGAACGACAATTTTTGTCCTGCTTTGCATAATAGCGCGAATGCCCTTTTCGTGCAAGCGCAAGACAGGGCATAGAATTTTAACGCAGAAAAAAAGGAGACTTGCTTAGGCTAAAGGGAATTATTTTTTGTGGGAAATCCGCACAGGAACGGTGGAGTAGAAAAGAAAAAATTATAGGGCTTGGGAAATGTTGCTTTTTTCCTGCCAGGCAAGAAGGAGGCCTTCTAAAATAAGGTGAGGTTTTACCATTTCAATACTGGGGCAAACGCGGGCAATATCTGCGGCAAAGCCGCCAGTGGCAATAAGCGGGCAGGGAGATGGGAGCTGGTGGCGCAATTCTTCCACAAGGCCTTTAGTCATGGCGGCAAAGCCAAAAATAAAGCCGTGGCTCATGCTTGTGGCTGTACTTTTGCCAACAAGGGGGGAACTTTCCTGCACTTCCAAAGAAATACGGGGGAGTTTGGCTGTGCCTGTAGCAAGGGCTTTGTGGGAAGAAAGCAGGCCAGGGCAGATAAGGCCGCCAAGATAAGCATTGCCGGAAACACAGTCAAAGGTGGTGGCTGTGCCGTAATCTACAGAAATAACAGCGGGGGTATCGGGGTACAGGCGGCGGGCAGCAAAGGCCGCAAGCAGGCGGTCTGCGCCCACTTCGGCCGGTTTGGCGTATGCGTTTTCAAAGGCAATTTGAAAATCATCCGGGAAACGTAAGGGGGCTTTGGCAAGAAAACGGACACTGGCTGCGGCAAAAAGGGTATCCACATCTGGCACAACCGAGCATACCAGAACAGCCTCAATATCTGCAACTTGAAAGCCCGCATGGCTAAGGGCCTGGGTTAGGGCAAGGCCAAGGGAATCTACACTGTAGGGAATGGTAGAGGGAAAGGAATAGGTGTGCAGTATGGCTGTGTGGGAAGAAAGGGCTATTTTAATAGAAGTATTGCCAATATCAGCAAGCAGCAGAATGGGCATGGAATATCCTTGGGGTTTGGACGTAAGAGGGGCAATGAAGTGGGACTGTGCAAAGGGAAAGGCACAAAAGTGTATAAAAAACCCCGCTTGCGCGGGGAAAATTTGGTGGGCTCAGTAGGGGTTGAACCTACGACCTGCCGGTTATGAGCCGGAAGCTCTACCAACTGAGCTATGAGCCCTTG
>CAZPTC010000089.1:0-9051 GCA_964589455.1 uncultured Desulfovibrionaceae bacterium
ACATGGGGCAGTCAAACACCAGGGCTGTATCAATGGGGCGGCCCCAGCAAAGGTCAGCTATGGTAGTATCTTCCATAGAAAGCGGAATCCAGCCACCCTTAGGCAGGGTATAACGGCCTGTGTGCATGGCGCGGCGGCACGGCACTGTGGGCACGCCTTCAATATAGTGGTTATCAAACACAACGCCTTCGCGGGCAAATCTGTCAAAATTCGGTGTTTTAATCCATGTATTTCCATAACATCCAAGATAATTGTACTGCAAGCTGTCAAACATCACAACTATTGCATTTTTCATACAGAACAAACTCCGTGTCGAATAAAAAGTTAGTGGGCAGAGGCTTTTCTTGTAAACACACAGATGGGGAAAAGCCCCTTGACTCTTTTGGGTATGCTACCAACGTGGTCGCTCGCCCAACTTGTCACAAATGTAAGAGCCATGTTTTTGCTATTAGCACATAAAAAAATGCTCGTCTATATATTTTGCGCGCTGTGCAAGGAAAAATTTTCTTTCTTCAGGTTCAGCCAAGGCCATATTCTTGCATTTTTACCCCAAATAGCTATACTAAAAAAAACATGCCACCACCTTTGTAGGTTTTATGTGCATGCACAACTCTTTAGCAAAAAGGACAACCTATGGAACTGGGAGCAAACATACCCAAGCTTGGTTTTGGCCTTATGCGCCTACCACTTCTGGAAAATGGCGAAATAGATATTGAGCAGCTTAAAGCTATGGTAGACACTTTTTTGGAGCGTGGCTTTACCTACTTTGATACTGCTTTTTCTTACCACGATGGGCATTCTGAAGCCGCAGCAAAAACAGCCCTTTTTGACAGGCACCCCCGCTCTTCTTTCCAGTTTGCCACCAAACTGCCAGCATGGCTTGGCCCAAAAACTGCAGAAGAAGCGCAAAATATGTTTTGGACTTCTTTAGAGCGTACAGGTGCAGGCTATTTTGACTTTTATCTGCTCCACAATTTGGGTGGACAGCGCGTAAAAGCTTTTGATGATTTTGGCATTTGGGATTTTGTACAGGCCAGGAAAAAAGAAGGGCTAATCCGCCATATTGGTTTTTCTTTCCATGATAAAGCTGCTGTGCTAGATGCTATACTGACTAATCATCCTGAAATGGAATTTGTACAACTGCAAATAAACTACGCTGATTGGGAAAGCCCTGGTGTAGAGTCGCGTAAATGCTATGAAGTAGCCCGCAAACATAATAAGCCAGTTATTATTATGGAGCCCATAAAGGGCGGTGCATTGGCAGACCCGCCAGATACAGTAAAAAAAGTACTCGATGCGGCGGCCTGCCAGATACAAAACCCTTCATACGCAAGCTGGGCTGTACGCTTTGCCGCTACTTTGCCCGGCATTATCACTGTGCTGAGTGGCATGTCTACCCTGCCCCAGCTTTTGGATAACACCTCCTATATGCAGCATTTTGTTCCGCTTAATCTAAAGGAGCAAGAAGCTATTGTTCTTGCACGGCAGGAACTGGATAAAATACCAACAATACCCTGCACTGCCTGTCAGTATTGCCTGAAAGGCTGCCCGCAGAATATCGCTATTCCCCAACTCTTAGATGCCTATAACCGCAAACTTATTTATCCAAACGACCAGGCAGCCAGGCACGGATATATGCTGGCCACCCGCCAAAATGGCAAACCAACCGACTGCATAGCCTGCGGCGCGTGCGAAAGCGTATGCCCGCAATCTATACCCATTATTGAGTCCCTGCAGATTATTGCCAAAGAACTTGGCTAAGTATAGTTTTTTTAGCTTCTCATACGCCCCAGGAATTATTTTCTTGGGGCGTATTGTTTTTTTGCGATATTTTTCATTATATTGACTTTTTCGCCAACTGCGCCTAAGGTATTCCAATAGAAAGTCTATATGCCATTAAGCCCAAGTTTCATACATGCTCTTTTTTCAAAACACTTTATTAGCTCCACCCTCTTCCATTTGCAGGAGAAACAATGAAGTCCATCCAAACCAAGTTTGTTGTGCTCATTTTAGGCTGTATGTTTTGCGCAGTGCTTATCAGTGGCGGTGTTGGCCTGCTAACAGCAAAAAAGGTTGTGGATGAAGATTCTGCAAAAATCATGAACCTTATTTGTGCAGAAAATGCGCAAGGAATAGATGCCCAGCTTTCCCGTATTGAACAGTCTGTCCGAACACTTGCTGTTTATGCAGCCACAAATTTAGAAAGCGTAGAACGCCTGAAAACTGACCCCGCCTACCTGCAGGCATACACCAAACAGCTTACAAATGTAGCGATTAATGCCGCAAGTAATACAGAAGGGGCAATGGCTGTGTATGTGCGCTTTAACCCGGAATTTACCCCACCCACGTCTGGTTTATTTTGGAGCAAAACAACACTTGATGGCAGTTTTCGCCCCCTTACCCCAACAGATTTTTCACGCTTTAACCCGCAAGATACCGAGCATGTTGGCTGGTATTACATACCCATAAAAAGCGGCAAGGCCACATGGCTTTCCCCCTACTTAAACAAGAATATCAATGTAGAAATGATTTCTTTTGTTATACCACTGTATATGGATAACCAAACAGTTGGCGTAGTGGGTATGGATATTGATTTTAGTATACTTACAGATATTGTAAAAAGTATGCAAGTTTATAAAAATGGATATGCTTTTTTAACAGATAAAGCAGCTACTATTCTTTACCATAAAGAGTTTCCAACAGGTACTCACCTTGCAGATGTAGATAATGAAATGCAACTTGTTGCAACAGAAATTCAAAGTGGAAATAATGGCAGTTTACTTTTCCCTTATATAAAACAAGGTACAGAATATAAAATGGCTATGCGCACACTTAGTAATGATATGCGCCTTGCAATAACAGCACCTATTAAAGAAATTGATGTAGCAAAAAATGATTTAATTGTTCAAATAGTTTTTGTACTTTTTTTTGTATCTGCTATTGCCGTATTTATTACAGTTGTCTTTACGCGCCGTCTTATACGCCCATTGAAAGAACTAAACGTGGCGGCACAAAAAATAGCAGCAGGCGACCTAACAATAAGTCTGCCACAACAAACAAAAGATGAAGTAGGCACTCTTGCAGAAAGTTTTCAGCAAACAGTTACCCACTTGCAAAAATACATTAATTATATAAATGGCCTTGCATACAGAGATTCTCTTACAGGGGTGAAAAACAAAACCGCTTTTACAGAAACAGAAGCGCGCCTTGAAGAGCAAATGCGCCTTGCACGGCCAGAATTTGCCCTTGTTGTGCTGGATTTAAATGGCCTTAAAATTATAAACGATACCTGCGGGCATGATTTTGGGGATATGTTGCTTATACAATCTTGCCAGATTATTTGTAAAACATTTCAGCACAGCCCCGTTTACCGCATTGGCGGGGATGAATTTGTGGTAGTGCTGGAAGGGGCAGATTACACGCATTACCCAGAACTGCTTAAAAAGCTGGAAGAAGAAATTACAGCGCATAACAAAAATGCCAGAACAGAATGTAAAATTTCTATTGCGCGTGGTATAGCGGTGTATAACAGCGCAACTGACCTTGTGTTTGCCAATGTGTTTAAACGTGCGGATGATGCTATGTACCAGAATAAGGCGGCTCTTAAAGCACAGGAAATGGTAGAAGCAACGGAATAAGCACACGCAGAGGCAAAAAACTAGTGGAACATTTTTTTCCGTCATCATTTTTTTGCTTTTAGGCCATACCGTTTTAAGCGCATACGCAACGCTTCTGGGCTCATACCTAAAAGGCGGGCTGCCCCATCTTCCCCATACACCTTTCCGTGGCAGTGCCCCAACACTTCTTCCAGGTATTCCTGCATTTTATCCTGCAAGGGAACAAACATATTTGCCGCGCCCTGCTGAGAGGGGAAAAGCGTATTTTTTTCATCAGCATAGGGCCGTGACCATGTTTCCCCGTGCGCAGCAGGTGTGGTGACCTCAATACCATGTGCAACAGAAGGAAAAGCCACAAAAGCATGGTGCTCTTCAACCGGAAACGTAAGCGGGCCCTTTTTTGTTTTGGCGCGTAAAAGTGCGCGGTCAACTACCTGTATAAGCTGGCGTATATTGCCTGGCCATGTATAGGAAAAAAGCTTTTCCAGCTCTCCTTCTCCTATTGCAGGTACACGGTCTAAAGCCAGTTCCTGGCAACGCAAAGGGAGCAGGTATTGCACAAGATTACCCAAGTCTTCCTTGCGACGCCGTAAAGGCGGAATATGGATAGGGTATGCGCTTAAACGGAACCATAAATCTTCCCGGAATCTCCCTTCACTGACCATTCGGGGCAAGTCCCGATTAGTAGCGGCCACCACGCGAAAATCTACTTCCACTCTGCGAGAAGCCCCAAGACGCTGCACTTCCCGTGTTTCTAGCACACGCAGCAGCCTACTCTGGGCAAGGGAAGAAAGCTCCCCTATTTCATCCAAAAAAATAGTACCCCCCGCGGCCTCTTCAAAACAGCCTCGCTGGCTATACACGGCCCCTGTAAACGCGCCTTTTTCATGCCCAAATAACAGGCTTTCTAAAAGACTTTCTGGCAATGCCCCGCAATTTACTTTTACAAGCGGGCCTTTACTGCGCAAAGAAGTTTCGTGTATGGCTTCTGCCACCACCTCTTTGCCTGTACCGGTTTCCCCCACCAACAGGGCAGCCAGTGTTGTAGGGGCTACTTCCTGTACCTGCCGCCAGACCCCCTTTAAACCTTGGTAGTCCCGCACACGCTTGCAGGAATCATGGGTTTTTTCCTGCTGGGTAGTAAAAATAACACCTTTTTGGTACACAGGGAAAAAAATATTCACCAATTGCTCTAATGAGCTTTGGAACACGCGGAAGACTTCCACATGTTTACTGCTGAACAAGTCTGGCTTATCACTTAAAATATTCAGTAAATAGTAGCGGTTTCCTTGGGCAGACAAAAAACAGGATAATGCAGAGCGAAATTTTTCGCCCCAGCCGTTATATTGAGAAGAAGGCTCTTTCAGAACATCCCAAATAAATGGAGAAAAATCTTGGCTCATAGAGGAATGCTTCAGGCGTTGCATCATTAAACTTTCTGGTTCAAGACTTTCTTCCATAAAAATAGGCGGGATATTTAAAATTGGGGTAAAAGCCCCGCTTTCCATATCAACACGTAAAAGGCCAATATGATCTGCGGGAATAAATTCTTGTAACATGCGGAAAATAATCCTTAAACTTTCTTCCATACCCGCTTGGGAGTAAAAGCGCCCCAGCATTTCCTGCATAAGATTTGCCTGTTCCATTGCCGTTCTCCTTAAATCTGTTCGCTAACGGAATATACTATGCTTCAAAACAAAACAAAAGCGAATATTTTGTTCTGTGCACATACGCAATAGTCTATATTAATAAGAAAAATAAACTTGGCACAGAAAATGTATAAAGAGCAGGAACATGTTCTCTCAAAAATGAGCATGGGCATCCCCCTATGCTCACCTGTTGAAAAGGGAAAACCGTAAACTCTTATGGAGGTTGAAATGACGCGCATTAAAAATGCCATAGTTGTCATGTTTGACAGTTGGCAGCACAACTACACAGGCTGCTATGGCAATGACTGGATTAAAACACCCAACATTGACCGTTTTGCCCGTGAAGGTGTATTATTTGAAAACTGCTACGGCAATGGCATGCCCACACTGCCTGTTCGCCGTTCTATGATGACAGGCCGTTACACCCTGCAAGACACTGGCTGGGGCCCCTTACGTCTGGATGATACCACCATCGCAGACCTTTGCTGGGGCACAAGCATTGATACAGCCCTTATTTACAACACCCCTCCCATGTTTATTATGAAGGGCGGGTATAATCGCAGCTATGGCACATGTATTTTCAGCCGCGGTTTTGACAGCAATTATTGCGAAACTGACCCCCTTATCCATTATACTGTTGAAGAATTCTTCAAGGGCGACTTTATGGATCGCGTGCGTGCCATGAGCGATGGTGCCCAACTTGAATTCCAAATGGTCACTGAAATGGATAAAAACCTGCGCAGCAAACAATACTGGACAAGCGAAGACAAGCACACAGTTGCCGTGTGCATACGCGATTCCATAGACTTTTTGCGCAAAGTTGACAAAACACATGGCCTGCACTTGTGGATTGACTGCTGGGATCCACACGAACCCTGGGATCCGCCATCTGTTTGGACAGAAAGCCGCGAATGCCCCTATGACGTAGGCTATAAGGGTTCTGACCTGTGGCACCCCCCCATGAGCCCCGTTGTAGACGCGAAAAATGGCAAAACCCTCTTCACTGAAGAAGAAATGCACCATATCCGTATGTTGTTTGCCGAAAAAATTACCCTTTGCGATAAATACTTTGGTAAACTCACTGACTGCATACACGAACTTGGCATGTGGGAAAACACTCTGCTCTGGCTTACCGCCGACCACGGTGAACCCCTTGGCAATGGCGAACACGGCCACGGCCTTATGACCAAGTGCCGCCCCTGGCCTTATGAAGAACTTGTGCACCAGCCCCTTATTATCAGGGCTCCTGGTCTGCCTGCCGGCAAGCGCGTAAAAGCCCTTGTGCAAGACTGTGACTGTGCCCCCACCCTCTTAGACTGGCTGGGCTTGCCCATACCGGACTTTATGCAGGGTAAATCTCTGTTGCCGCTTTGCAGAGGTGAAGTAGAAAGCGTACGCGACTACGCTATTGCCGGTTACTACGGCTTCTCCTGGTCTATTATTACAGAAGAATGGAGCTATATCCACTGGATAGATAAGCAGGAACAAGCCACCCTTGCCTCTTACTTCACCGCAATGGCTGGGGAAGACTGTGCAGATGGCTTTGAAGAAGCCTTTATGCCACCAGAAGAACGCGCCGCCAAATCCAACCTGCAAACTGAAGGCGCAAGCGCGTATCTGGCAGAACGCTCCTTAGACGGCGCTGCCCAGTGGTCTTGCACACCTGCAACCCGTACAGACGTACCTTCTGAAGACGAATTGTATCACCGTTCCGATAAATTCCAGTTGAATAACGTAGCCAAGCAACACCCGGACGTTGCAAAAGCTCTTTTTGAAAAACTCAACCGCATTATGGAAGACTTAAAGGCCAGCTAGGCAATTAAGTAATTATACCAGTCCATAAAAAACAAGGCCACCCTGTATACACCAAGGTGGCCTTGTTTGTTTTTGCTTGTTAATCGCACTTATTGCACAACTTCTTTTGCATGTATAATAAAAAGCCATTAACACCTCGTATTAATAGATAATGAAATTTAGCACAAAAAACCTATTCACAAAATATATTTTTCAGTATACATAAACACCTAAGACTGTAGGCAATGTGCATAATGTGAAAAAACTTGAAAAAAGAAAGGAGAGTGCTTTATGAAACCTGCAAAAAAAATAGCCCTTATTGGCTTTGATGCTGCTATGACTCACCTTGTTCAGCAACACATTGATGAAGGGCTTTGCCCGAATTTTAAAAAAATCTTTGAAAATGGCACTGTAGCCATGAATTGCCTGGTGCCCTACCCCACCATTACCCCCCCAAACTGGACAGTCATGGCAACAGGCGCATGGCCTGGCACCAATGGCATTACAGACTTTTTCCGCCATTTACCCGGCACCACACCAGATACCATGAATACCCACTCTGTTTTTAACTGGGAACATGTGAAATCTGAATCAATATGGGAAGCCGCAGAACGTGTGGGCAAAAAATCCATTCTTCTCAACTTCCCCATGGGCTATAATGCCCACAAAAAACTGAAAAATGCCGTTGTTGTGGGCGGTGCCTCCCCCATGATGGGCATGTTTATGGATACAGAATTTATTGGGCGGCTTAAAGGCGGGCCTTCTAAAGACCAGCACAATATGTCCCAATATGCTGCGCTTTGTTCAGAATTTTTGGTAAGTACAGAAGCTTTCCCCGGTCATACAGCGCGCGTGAAATTTGAAAAAGCGCATGATTGGAAAAATGTGCCAGATATGGGTTCTGACCCCATTGAAGCATGGTTTAGTATGCCCTTCCCAGATTCTATTTTTGATGTTGTGCCCGCAAAGTGGCATTTACTTGTGCGCGACTCCAAAGGCGATGGCTACGATACCCTTACTATGGCCCCGGAAAAAGACCTCTCCAAAGCCTTCTTTACCATTAAACCCGGCGAGTGGAGCCCCTGCTTTAACGCCATTGCCCCGCTGAAAGATGGTGGACATAAAGAAGTGCGCCTGAAGTGCCAGCTTGTAAGCATGAATGACGAAGCAGAAAACCTGCGCCTTTATTTCACCGCTGGCCTGAATACAGATGGCGAACTTTGGTGCTTCCCCCCAGAAAAGGGCAAGTCTCTTTGCCAAAGCCAGGGCGTTGCAGATGCCGGTGGCATGGATAAAATGACTTACGGCTGGTTTGGTGCAGATACTTTCTGCGATGGCGCAGCCCTGCAATATGAATGGCAGGCAGATGCCGCAGAAGCCTTAATGAAGGGTGGCGATTGGGATATTTTATATTCCCACATTCACCCCACAGACTATTACTACCACTTTATTATGACAGATATGGACCCTGCCACTTGCTCCAGCAAGGAAGCCCATGACCTTGCCTGGAAAATGCACCGCAAGCTCTTTGTAGATGCAGATGCTTACCTTGGCCGTATTCTTAGCCTATTAGACGATGACACCCTTGTATGCCTTATTTCTGACCACGGCGCCACAGCAGACGGCCCAACCGTGAATGTGCAAAAGCTTTTGGAAGACGCTGGCCTTTGCACTCTGAAAGAAACCAAGCTGGATGGTCTGGATTTGGAAGGCATGTCTGGCGCACTGGTAGATTTTATGATCTCCCAGGCTATCCGTGTTGACCCCGCAAAATCCCAGGCAATGCCACAGCGCACATGCTATATCTATGTCAACCTGAAAGGCCGTGACCCGGAAGGTATTGTTGAGCCGGAAGATTACCCCAAGGTGCAGCGCCAGATTATAGACGCCCTTATGGACTACAAGCACCCCAAGACTGGGCAGCGCCCCTTTATTATGGCTATTCCCAAGCAGGAAGCCATGATGCTGGGCCTTTGGGGCGAACAGTGCGG
>CAZPTC010000090.1:0-8926 GCA_964589455.1 uncultured Desulfovibrionaceae bacterium
CCCCCCCCCCCCCCCCCAATTCCTTTCCCCCTAATTCGCTCCCCCACTCTTGACGGGTGGGGGGATTTTCTTTAAGAATAGAAAGCACATTGTATTTTGGAGGTTTTATGTCCCGCACGTATTTGTATTGAGAAATTATGTGGAACCCGGGTGGTTCTATGGCTGGGGTCGTGCGGGAGAACGTCTTATAGCTCTTCTTCCGCATGGAATGGTGCCGTATGGCATTCTACATGTATGAGAAGAAGAGGTACACATGAAGAAGAATTTTTTTGCCAGCACAGGTGGTATTGTGCTGGTAGGCTCTGTTATAGGGCTTTTGGCTATTGTGCTGCAATATTTTGGTAATCCGCCAAACATGGGTATATGTATTGCCTGCTTTGAGCGGGATGTGGCAGGTGCCATAGGCTTGCACAGGGCCGCTATTGTGCAGTATTTGCGCCCGGAAATAATGGGTTTGGTGCTTGGCTCCCTTGTGGCGGCCTTGGTGTTTGGGAATTTTAAACCGCGGGCAGGTTCTGCGCCTCTTACGCGCTTTGTGCTTGGCATGGTGGCTGTAATGGGTGCCTTGGTGTTTTTGGGTTGCCCGTGGCGCGCTATTTTGCGTCTGGCTGGTGGCGATGCAAATGCGCTGCTTGGCATAGCGGGTCTTATTGTGGGCATTTGGGTGGGCACACGCTTCTTTAAAGCGGGGTATTCGCTTGGCAGAACGCAAAGCCAGGCAAAAATAGCAGGCTGGGTTTTTCCGGTGCTTATGCTTGGGCTTTTGGCTTTGTACCTGTTTTTCCCGCAAATTCCCGGGGAAGAGAAGAGCGGCATTTTGTTCTACTCTACATCTGGCCCAGGTTCCATGCACGCACCATTCCTTATTTCTTTGGGGGCTGCGCTGGTAATAGGCTTTTTGGCGCAAAGAGGCCGTTTTTGTACAATGGGCGCTATGCGCGATGTTATTTTATTTAAGCAATTTCACCTGTTATACGGTGTATTAGCTATGCTTGTGGTGGCTATGGTGTTGAATATGGCGCTTGGCACCTTTAACTGGGGTTTTGAAGGCCAGCCGGTTGCGCATTCTGATGGTTTGTGGAACTTTTTAGGCATGGTAACAGCAGGGCTGGCGTTTGCGCTTGCAGGTGCATGCCCTGGGCGTCAGCTTGTGCTTGCGGGCGAAGGCGATGGCGATGCCGCACTTTTTGCCTTAGGTGTGCTTGTTGGTGCAGCTTTGGCGCACAATTTTGGCATTGCTAGTTCTGCGGCTGGTATTGGGCAATATGGCGCGCATGCAACTATTATAGGTTTTGTGGTATGCTGTGTTATTGCGTTTATGAACCGCGCTAAGGCATAGGAGGGAACTATGGAATGTATTGATACTTGCGGGCTTTCCTGCCCCCAGCCTGTGCTTATGGTGTATGATGCAGAGAAAAAAGGCCATAGCAAGCGTGATGTGCTTGTGGATAATGAAGCCAGCCGCGAAAATGTAAAGCGCGCTGCTGCTAAACTTGGCTATAGTGTAACAGAAGTAGAGCGCGAAAACGGCGTATTTTGCCTGGAGCTGCGATGAGTTTTTGGCAAAAGGCGCAAAAGTTTGCGGACAAATTCCGCAAGCAACCCGTGCAACACCTGCCGGAAGTGGGGGAGGGCTATCTTTTATTCTCTCACACTTCCGAGGTGATACGCGCAGAGCGCCTGCTGAAAGATGCCGGTCTGCCCGTGCAGGTGGTGGGGCCTCCGCCATCTGTGCGGGAAGGCTGTGATATGGCATTGCTTTTTCCCATAGTGCTGGAAGTGGCGGTGCGGGAAACACTCGCAAAGGCCAACATGTCTCCTTTGCACCTTTTGCCGCGTAAGGAAGGGATGCTGGACCCGGTTTCTTTGTTCCATGCCCGTATTTTGCGTGGGGAAGAAGATTATCTTATGGTACGCGCCGCGAATATGAAAATAACATTGGCTATTGGCGGGGCAGAAAGCGGGCGCATTGTGAATATTTCTGGGGGTGGGTGCCCGGATGTTCCCTACTTAGCAGCTTTGCTTGTGGGGCAGTATTTAACCCAAGCCCCGGAACCTGTGCAGAATGGTAAAACCTTGTGCGCGTATTCTCTACAAAAAGCGTTTGAAGAAGCCGGGCGGCTTTTTAACGACAGCAAAGCCTTGGCAGAAGTGCCTGTCACACATGTGCGGGTGGAAGAAGCAGCGCCATGTGTGCCAGATGTACCGGTTATTGCATACCCTAAACGCCAGTGGGCTATATGCGGCACTGTGCCAGACCCGGATTTTCCACTGGATGCTTCCTTTTGGGATGTGCAAGGGAAAAACCTTGTTTCGGATCAAGGGCTTGTTTTGCCTGTCATGCGCGGCACAGCGGCGCTTTTAGCTTCTGCCATTGCTACCTGCAAGGCCCTGCGCACACCACCGCCTTTTGCGTTTTTGGTGGGAGATACGGGCGAAGGCAAGGGCAGCCGGGCTTTGTACACCTATTTGGGGGAAACCCTGCCTGGTTCCTTGTATGATGGCCTTACATTCCATTACTTTTTCCCGGATGTAGACGGTCACAGCCGCGTACGCATGGCTGTAGACGCTATGCCGCGCAAGCCCATGCTTGTGGCAGATGCAGGCTTTATGTATGTGGCAAAAATGAGTGGTTCTGCGCCGTTATACGATGTTTTTACGCCAGATATTGGGGAATTGGCCTTTCTGGCAGATGAAGACGCGCCACACCCCTTTTATACACGCGGCTTTTTACTGGCAGAAGAAAAAGACGCCGCCCCTCTTGCACGGCGCGCCTTTGAGGCAGAAAACAGCGCGAAGTATCTTCTTGCAAAAGGTGCAACAGACTCTCTTATCTATGAGGGCACTATTATTGAGCAAGTCCATACCCCTTGTGTGCCTGCTATGGAAGCTATGGGCGGCACCGGGGATTTTGTAACAGGTATGCTTACGGGGCTTCTTGTTTCTGGTTTAGACTTGGAGGAAGCCGCCATTATCGCCATGTGCGCAAACCGTTATTTAGGGCTGCTTGCCAGCCCAAACCCTGCGACACAGGTGGGGAGTTTGCTGCCGTATATTCCCAGTGCTTTAGCTATGGCCTTTGCCGTAAACAAATAACATACCAATTTTATTTATAAAGGCAGGTCGCATTTTTTTTGCGGCCTTTTTTTTGCGTTTTGCGTTTTATAGTTTGCTGCGTATGTACCATTTTTATGTGTTAAAATATAAATGCTATTTTAATACTATATAATTATAATACAAACCCTGCTTAGTATATGTAGCAATACTTAGAGGGGACGTAGGTTGTAAAGTGGCGTATATTTTTCTTCCTGTTTTGTTGACAAAAAAAAGTTTTCTTTTGTACACCTTATACAAAGAATTGTTTCTTATTGCTTAATTATAATTACAGAACCAGTATTCTACTTCAAATGTGTGATGCAGGAGAATGCTAAGGATAAAATGGTAATGAGTTGATAATTCTTTTGCAGTATTAAACATATTCTATGTATGGAGGAAGACTTATGCGAATAAGAACACATGAAAAGAAAAGCGTGTTAAGTTTGTTGGTATTTTTTAAAACAAGCATGCTCACTTGTTTTTTTGCAGTGCTGGGGTGTCTGAGTTTTTCTGGTGTATTGCTGGCAAATACGGGTGGAACAGAGCAAATAAATGTTTTATCCAATGGGGATAAAGCCTACATTGGTGTGTACAAACCTTCTGAAGATACTGCAAATGGCTATGTAAGTATTGATAGTGACGTTAACGGTATGGTTATTGGCGGCTTTAGTAAAAGTGGCACAGCAGTGGGTCATAATGTAAATATGATTGGAGGAATAGTAGATGATGCCATCTATGGGGGATATAGCAAAGAGCAGGATGCGATAAATAATACTATTATTATACAAGGTGGTAAAATTAAAGATGTTGTAAGCGGTGGCAGAAGTGAAAATGGTAATGTACGTGGCAATAGAGTAGAAGTATCTGGGGATGCAGATATTAGTGGAAATGATATATTTGGAGGTTATACGAACCAGGGTATTGCTTCTGGTAATACCCTGATGATATACAATGCTACTATTGAAGGAAATGCGAATGGCGGTGATTCAGATTGGAGTGATGCACTGAACAACAGTATCATTATTTATGGTGGAGAACTGCAAAAAGGCGTGTACGGAGGAAAGTCTGTTAATGGAAGTGCTTCTGGTAATAGTGTCACTATTTACGGCGGCACAATGCGTGGTGATGTACATGGAGGGTATGGTCAAACCACTAACAAGAATACAGTGACAATATATGGAGGTGATTTTAAAAAAGATATATATGGTGGATATGTTGATGGAGGATCTCCTGTAGAAGGAATTAACAACGTAATAAACATATATGGAAATCCGGTATTTGAAGCAACTGTTTCCATTTACGGTGCAAAAACAACAAACATTGGGGAAGATGTTTACACTGGTAACACACTAAACATCTATACAAAAGGCATACAAGTAAAAAAACTTCAGAGTTTTCAGCACTACTCCTTTGTGCTTTTTAACGCCGCAGAACCTGCACTTTTGCTTACAGACCCGCAAACTTTTCAAAGTACAGATACTTTTACTATCAGTTATGTCTTACCAGGTATAGAACATGCGCTTGGAAAGCCCATAACCTTGGTAAAAAGCCTGGGCGGTATTAATCTAAACGGACTTGTTTTAAAAGGTGGTACATTAAAACAGGGTTTTACACTGGAACATACCTATGCACTTGCGCAAGATGGCAACAGCCTTGTGGCAACCATAACCAATACCCATACTGTGCCAGAAAGCAAGGCCCTTGTAGCTGCACGCAATGGCGGTTTTGCTGTGCTGAATATGGCGGCAGACCTTGTAGCAGGTGCTGGTATAGAAAACGCTATGGCCGCTGGCTTTAGGGGAGGAAGTTCGCTTACCTTTGTTCCCTTCTATGCAATGGGTGGCTTTAACCAGCGTTACTCAATAGGCAAGCATATTGATGTAAAAAGCTATGCGCTTTTATTTGGCTTTGCCAAAAAATGGGAACTTGCAGGTGCAGATATTGTTGCAGGTGCATTTTTGGAAGGTTCAACAGGTTCATATACCAGTAAAGATACATTCCAAACGCATCCTACTGTCTATGGTAAAGGTGATACAGACAATGTGGGAGGCGGTATTTTAGGGCGTCTGGCATTCCAAAATGGCTTGTATGCAGAGGGTAGCCTGCGTGCTGGGACTCTTAATACTTCGTACTCTACTCGTGATATACAGGATATTGCTGGCAATTCCCCTTCCTACAGTCTGCAAGTTCCCTATTATGGTGCGCACGCTGGCATTGGCTGGCTTTGGGAAATTACCCCACAGGGCACCAGTGTAGATGTGTACGCAAAATATTTGTGGAACCGCCAAAACGCTGCCTCTACTTTTTTGCAGTTAGATCCTGTAAAGTTCAGCGCGCTTAATTCCCAACGTGTTCGGCTTGGTTTCCGCTTTGCCTATGCCATAAATGAAAATATCCGTCCGTATTTGGGGGCCGCATGGGAATATGAACTGGCATGGAAGCAGCGCGCTACTGCATACGGTTTTCCTGTTTCTGCAACTTCGCTTAAAGGTGGCAGCGGTATGGCAGAGCTTGGGCTCAGTGTGCGCCCTTCTGCGTCTATGCCCGTTACACTCGATTTTGGTGTGCAAGGGTATTTGGGTAAGCGCCAAGGTATAAGTGGTACCCTGCAAATTAAATTTGTTTTTGGCTCTGCGCGTAAGTAAATTTTCCCTTTGTATTTTTCTGTACATACCTCTTTTAGCCATACTGGCAACAGTATGGCTATTTTTTTGACCAAAATATAATGCTCTTTACAAGATGTTTTTTCTTTGAAAATACTCTAAAAAATAATGTGAATGGTAAAAGCGCACCCGCGCGTGCAGGGTACTGAAAGATGCCCGGGTAATAGCCAGAAACAAGCATGGCAAAAGCTGGCAACATGTGGGTAAATGTAGAAATAGCATGTAAAATCAGCATGATATATTGATTTATTTAACTTCTTGTGGTAGGGTACAGTTCATCCTTTTGTTTGTAGGAGTAAACAAGCAGTGAGGTGTGGGAAGAGGTGGTGTATGGAAGTTGAAAAAACACTTTGGAAAATTACAATATTTTTTTTTGTTCTAGGAGTGGGGTTTTTAACAAGCATTGCGACTCGTTATTCAGAGAACGAGTTTGGAAAACTTAAGCATGAGTATGACGAAGATATTGCGAATGGTATTGAGCATGACGCCATTGATGCTCGAAGACGAGAGGCATATAGGCGTTATCTATTCTCCCGCGCAGGGTACCTTTTTTGTGCGATAAGCATTGTGCTGTTTTACATTTTAATGTTATTTTTTGCTGAAATTTAACTCAAACTTGCTTAATTAGCAGTAAATAGGGAGAAAGCAGTATGTCAGAGAATTTTGAAAGCATCAACAAAGGGAACAAAGAAAACCGGTTTGCAAGTAACAAAGAGTGGTTGGAAGTAGTTAGCTCAGTGATGTCTGAAGCGCTTAACTCAGTTGGTGTTCCCCGTGCAAATTTAGTTGGGGTAATTGCCAATACCCCCCTTTTTAGTTATTCTGTACAGCAATTTATGCAAAAGGTGGAAGATGGAACTGTAACTAAAGAGGATGGTTTCGATTTAGTAAAAAATTGCTTTGGACTTGTCTCAAGCTTAGCCTTGGCGACTGGGAAAAAAAACTCCAGTTGGCTTACTAGTCGCAAGTGCAATTGATACATACTTTGCCATTTGGAATTTTGCCTATGACCTTAACCCTGGGTATTACGACATGCCAGATAGAGTAATGCTGGAAGAAGTCGCATTGAAAAGTTTAGATCCTACGCAATTACCCAGCAAGGCATCAGATTCTATACTGGAAAAGGGTGGACTACCAAAGCCACTGCCAAGTACTTGGTATAACGTGGGAAAGGATCTTGTTGTAATGCGTGAAAGTTTACAATCCGACCTTGGGCAGCTCCGCGAAAAAATGCCGTATGGGCAAGCAGTGCAGGCGCATTTAAACGCTTCGGTAGCCGCGCCGGGCATGGCAAGTACCCCAACGTATGGAGAAAAATTGGGTACAGAGCTTGTGGCTATAGGGCAAAAAGTGGGGGAAAAGCTTGCAGATATGCGGGCAAAAATGCCGTATAATGAAGCGGTGCTGGCGCAGTTAAATGGTTTACCTGTTACCGTATCATTGCAGGAAAAAAAGCCGGCAGAAGCAGAGGAAAAAAACGTAGCATACCCGAATATTTTAGGCCTGAATTTTTTTAATAAACCTCTAACGCCTTTTGCCTTAAAAATACAAGAAATGGTTGATGCGCGTGAACGCAAAGTAGTAGATGCTACACGGGGAAAGATAGAATCTGCTGAGTCTGAAAGACCCTATGGGCAGCTTGTAGATGAAAAGTTTTTTGGAAAAGGGATGGGGGGGGTGGGGGAAGGGGAAAACTTTTTTTCCAAAAAAAGTTTTCCCCTTCCCCCAAAAACGTAAAGCCCCCGCCAGCGTGTAACGCGGGCGGGGGCTTTACTATTTAGACTGCTTATTCGCCTTCTTCGGTGGCGCCTTGCTTGCCGCTGCCTTTCAAGCCATACATGGTAGTAGAGCCTGAAGACCAGTAGACAAGTTTTTCTTCTGCCACAAGGGCGGAAAGAATATCTTTCACCTTGCGGGGGCCGGCATCGGGGAAGATTTCAAGGAAGTTATTGAAGTAGAACTTGGTCTTGGTGCCTTCTTTTTCTGTAAGGTACTTGACCACTGCGTCCTTTTCTTCCTGGGTAACGGCACCGGTTGCCTTAGCGGCGTGGGCATCGTGACCGGCATAGACGGAGTCTGTGAACTCGGAGAACTTAAACTGGGTGGTTTGACGCCAGGTGTAGTAAGCCGGGTCGCGGAAGTCGTCAATAAGGTGGTGGGTAAACTCAAGGCCTGTGAGCTCAAAGAAGGACTCCCAGCCAATGCGTTCTGCCCATTCGCCAAGGCGTTCATACTTGTTGGCATTGGCGGCGTAGACATCAATAATATGCTTGATAGCATTGGTGAGTGTGGGCCAACGGGGTGTTTCGTTGGGGATGTAGGCCACAACCACTTTGGAGAACTTAGGACGGGAGATACGGTTAGAAACCTTGCCGCCCACCATGATAACACAACCATCGCCACCTTGACCATCAGAAATGGGCAGGGCTGGGCACATGGTGTAGCAGTTACCGCAGTACATGCAGCGTTCGTTCTTAATGGCAATGGAGTTTACTTTTTCGCCCTTCCATTCAACCTTGGTGGGGCGCACGGCTGCAACAGGGCAGGCGGCAACAGCAAGCGGAATTTCGCAAAGCTGGTCAACCCATTCGTGGTCAATCATGGGGGGTTTACGGTGAATACCCACAATGCCTATGTCAGAGCAGTGCACAGCGCCGCACATATTCAGGCAGCAAGCCAGAGAAATGCGCAGGGGTGCAGGCAGACGGTGGTTTTGGAAGTCAGAGAACACAACGTCCATAACAGCTTTTACCGGGCCGGAAGCGTCGGTAGCGGGGGTATGGCAGTGTACCCAGCCTTGGGTGTGGATCATGTTAGAAATGCCGGCACCAGTGCCGCCCACAGGGAACTTGAAGGAGCCACCAGCAAACTTGCGGCTTGCAAGGTCTGCCTTCAAAGCTTTAACGGTGGCTTCGTCTGTCACCATAAATTCCACGTTGTTACGTGTGGTGAAGCGGAAATAGCCACCGCAGAATTTATCTGCAATGTCGCAAATTTCGCGTAGGTGGGTGGTGGACATAAGGCGTGCAGTGCCGCAGCGAACTGTGAACACCTTTTCGCCAGATTCCGCAACGTGCACAAGCACGCCGGGTTCCAGGATTTCGTGGTACAGCCATGTGCCAAAGTTATTGGCAATGACGGGGGGGAAGAAGGTATCGTACGGGCGG
>CAZPTC010000091.1:0-8870 GCA_964589455.1 uncultured Desulfovibrionaceae bacterium
CATGTTCAGGGATTGCAGCACACTGTCCGGGGTGTCGCCATCAAATCCAAGGCGTATTTGCCATATTGCGCCTTCCCAATCCAGCTTGCCTGTATACACGCCTGCTTCTTTACCCTTTGTAAGGCCGCCCTGCGCCTGTGCAGTACCAAGCGTTGTTACACCGGGGCCATAGGGAATACTGCTAAGTACCTGGTTAAAATTCCAATTCTCGTTATCACCGCGTACGCGCATGCGCAGTTCATTATCATTGTCAAAAAATTCCAGTTCTGGAATATCGGGCGCAAGGACGTTTAACTTGGCTGTGGTTTCTTCTTCGCCATAATAACTTACAACCGGGAATACATAGGTGTCTTTTTCTGTGACAATGCGCACAGCCAGTAATTCTGCTTCCGGGCGCTGGAATGTGCCGGTTGCTTTATTATCCAAGCGCTGCTGAACCTCTGTAGCAGAGCCTATAGGGGTAAGCTCTGTATCTACAGGGAGAAAAGAGATAGAGGTAATGGCTGCGCCACTAAGGTTAGTAAGGTTCATAGGGTAACTTCCCCCGGCAAAAGCCTGGGTAGCGCAAAGTAAAAAGCCGCAAACTGCCATTAAACTGCGAAACATGGGAACTCCATTTGCTTTTAAAGTAAAAAAAGGTCACTGTCTGTATACAAACAGGCTGTGGAAAAAAGGCTTATTTCTGACGCAAAAAAGCGCCTTTGGAAATGGAAAATTCATTGCCATCATACAGGTTAATACCATTGGAACCTGTGCGTATAATACAGCCACTTTCGCCGGCATTCAAATCTTCCCCCTTCAGCACCAGAGTCTGGGTGGGAACAAGGGAATATTCTACGCCGTCTTCACCTTCACATTCAACATACACTGTTCTGTCAACAGAGTCTTTATTTGTCACAAACGCATCTGCCATTACCATGCCGGAACACCCAAAAACTATGGCAGAAGAAAAAAGAATTGTAGAAAGAGCGCGCATATATTTCCTCATGCTTTTTTTAAAAATTAATTGCCCCATGCCCAATAATTGTGCATATTCTTTTTTAAAATGCACTGACCATTTTTTGGGCATAACCAGCCTGCCCGGCCTTAATCGCATGGCCAATGCCCATGCCTTAAGCAGGCTTTACTTGAAGCGGGCAAGCATGGTTTTTTTGGCAAAATCAATTTCTATAGTCCCAACACGGTATTGCTGACCTGCCGCGGTTTCTGGCGTCACATTTATATCCACGGCTTCCAAAGTGGCGCTGCCTTTGCCCCCTGGCACAAGCTTGGCCAGTACTTCGCAAAAGTCTGCATCTTCAAGGGTGCCAGAGCCTGCCTGCCATTGTGTGTCTGCACCTGTGTTTTTTGTGGCACCTTTTGTCAGCGCCATACCGGCTGTACGCAGACTCGCAAACAGGTTTTCTGCGCCTTCTGCGGTAAGGGGTATGGTAAGTTCCAAACTCAGTGCGCCCTTATCATCCGCGCGCACAATGCCATCGGCCTCGGTTTCCCAAAAGAACATGGGGGCTTTATAACCGGCTTGAATTTCGCTTGCTTCAACAGCCAGAACATCCACGGCGTCGTTTATATCCGCGGGGTAAAAGAACTGGCTGAAGTCATAACGGGCTTCATCCCCGGCATCACTTGCACGCAGGTTCACCAATGCGCCAGTAACGGTGACGATGTTTTCACCCTCTTGCATATCCACATACGGCACACCAGCCATGTCCATCCCCAGTTCCATAGCAGGGGCTGCGCTATAATTTCCCGCGGGGAACACAAAACGCACCATGCCCATATCCATTTTTATACGGCTTGGCACTGTGGGCACTGCAATAGTAGCAGAAGCTTCTGCATCCACACTTTCTTTCAGTTCAGGGATGCTTATATTTGTAGCTTCTGGAAATTCCAGCCCCAACAATGTAAATTCTGTAGCGTTTTTTATTTCTACTTGTTTTGTTTCACCTGCCGAAAAAGCAGAAGCTACACCAACACTTGCCAATAACGCCACACTTAACACCATTTTCCGCAACATGTTTCTTTTCTCCTTTTTGTGCATAAAAAACCAATACGCAAACATATATTGTTTTGCAAAAACCATTCCAACGCCTATCTATTTATAAATACTCATAATTATTTTTTCCTTGCCTATACGCGCACATGCTGCCCAAAAAAATGCCAGACCTGTGTACTAGGCATAGCCAATACCTGTTTGCTTTTTCATAGCTGGCCGCTTTAAAGCAAACCGCCCACAAGCCATGCCTGTGGGCGGAGAGAATGGTTGCACGAGGAGCTGCTATAACCTGATGCAACCACCATTTTGTGAAAAACTGTATGGCGTACCCAACGCTGTGTGTATAAAATACCTGTTGAGAGGGGGGTAACGCATCATACAGCTTGTATTATCCCTACAGTTTTGAAAATTGTACCAGTTTTTGCCGTATTTTTTGCACATGGTACTTCCATGAAGACTTTTGGAGGATGCGCTGCATAAATTGCTGATGATAAATAGTTAAGGGTGTGTCTATTGGTTGTAGGCCATGCTGGGTAAATAAAGCACTTTTTCTTTTTTTAACAAAAAGCAAGGTGTTTTGTACATACCACGGCTGAACCTTTTGGTGCTGCTGAAGAAGTTTGGGCCTTATAATATCAAAGCACTCATACCCTAAAACAATAAATTTTTTTGCCCAGTAATCAAGTGGCTGGCAATTCACATGGTGCCTGCCACCCTGGTAAGGCACAGCCGCAGAAAAAAGAATAATATCGCTTAGTGTTGTAAGATTTTTTACAAACCCATCTGATGCATCTGCAGAAAGATGCTCCGCCACTTCCAGTGACATAGCGAGGTCAAATGTGCGCGTTATATTTTGTTCCCACTCCTCAAAGTTAACGCAGCGAAAATTCTCTTGCGGGATAAGGTAAGCAGATGGAGGAACAGATGTGCCATCAAGACCTAAAAAATCCTGCACACCATTTTCTGACCAGGCTTTTAACCAAGCCCCTAAACCACAGCCCACATCAATAACAGAGGCTGGCGAGTAGTAACTTTTAATAATAGATATAATTGTTTCTGCTGATGAATAAAGATTTTCTGTATTTTTTTCATAAAAAGCTTGATCATATTCTTTCTGCTTGTCTTTAAAAAGCCGCAAAGGCATCACCCCTTCTCCTTTAAACGCATACTTTTGCTTTGCACAGGCATGAAGGTATTAATCCTTCACACCCTTCTCTACGCTGCATTTGTCATTTGTACTTGCAAAATTTTTTGAATATACAGAGGAAAAGAGGCAGTAGTAACCTCCATCCCTCTGTATATTTTTTAGAACCTGTATTGGAAGCTTGCGTTTATGCCGTGTGCATTGCGGTGCTGGGAAACTTGGGCATTATAGTTTAAGCCGAAGGAAAGCGAATCCTGCTTGAACTCAATGCCAAGTGCGCCCTCAAAAGTGGCGGTATCTGTTACACGAATTTTGCTTTCCGCGCTCCCATTAAGGCCAGGTATACGCGTACGGCTTTTCATGTTTACATCACCAGCAGCCAAAATGACCCCAAGGCTCAAGCGGGGGCTTACAGTCCAGGAGCCAGCATTCACAATGTCTTTAGAAATTGTCAGGCCCAGGGGGAAAAGCACCAAATTCTGCCTTGCACTGTCTACAGTAAAAAGTGTGCCTTCATTATTTTTTACACTGTACTTGCCTGTGCGAACATTGTGGTAGCGAACACCCGCATAAGGGGTAATATCTGCTGCTGCAGTTTGGAAGCGGTATTCTGCTTTTATACCCATGCCAATAGCATCACCATGCACTTTGGCTCTGTTATCCGCAAGACCCATAGCAGCAGGAAGGTGCTGCTTAACAGAATTATTACTGGCTGTGTACCCAATATCCGCGGAGAGAGTTAAGTTATCTACCGCATACCCGCCGTACAAAGAAAGACCCCAGTAACTAAGGGTATTACGCACTTCACTAAGGCCACCTGTAGAGCGGGAATTACCCCAGCCCATATTAAGCGATGCCCCAAAGCGGAACTTGTTATCTATAGTATAATCTGCACCAAGGGCAAAACCACCTGTATTGGTATTGCTGCCTGTTTTATATGCACCAGCTTTGATGCCATAGGTGTTGCTGAAATTAAAGGTTGGGGTAATCCATAATGCCATACCGTTTTGATAGGTAGAACCTGCGGATAACCCCTGGTCTAAAGACATAACTCCATTATCCATGCGCATGGCTGTTGTTTGCACACCTGCGACAACTGAACCTCCATTTAGCCTTGTTGCAGTATTAACATACAAAGCTTGAAGGGCATTAGCTGTCGTTTCTTGTGTGCCTGCCACTTGTGCCAGCCGCATAACACTTTCAATAACTTTGGTAAGTGCTTCAGGAGTCAAGTTTGTCATGGCAATGTTCAAGAAATCCAGTGTGGGCCTGTTTGTGCCACCCTGGGTATAAAATGAGTCGATAAGATCAGCAAAGCTTTGTCCAAGTGCAGGGGCCAACTTTTTAATGTCATTTAAATTAACGGACAAAATATACTTGTCCCCTTCCCACTTGCCTGCAACTTTGTAGATGGGGACACTTTTCAGGTTTTCCCCCACCCATGCATTAGGGTCAACACCCGTAACATCATTAAAACCGCTTAGTATGCTGTATCCATCTTTGTTTACTTTGGCAGCCGCCACATAAAGCTGGGAACCATCTGCAATAGTAAGGGTACTGTCTACACCATTACCTTGGAGCATGTTATCCGCAACACCGAACATAAACATAGAAGAATCTGCTGCGAAGGCAACATTGCCATCTACCTTCAGATAGGCAGGCACAAAATTACCTCCATTATACAAACCAGAAACATAGGTTCCTTGTGTAAGTGTAAGATCACCAACTATGATGTTTGGTATAGCCTGACTACCACCATACGTTTTCAGAAGGGTAGAATATACCTTAGAACCAGGGTAAATATCTCCTACCAATGCAACTTGTGTTCCATTTTGCAAGGTGACATCCCCCACAACTTTCGTATTAAAAGTGCCTGTTGAGGCGCTGTACCCTTCATCAGTACCTAGTGTAAGACTGCCTATACCTTCAACTGATACCGTTGGGCTAGTAAGCACGGAGCCAGGATTAATGATAAAATCTACAGACGCATCACCACTAGGAGTAAATGTACCAACTAGTTGGAGCGCGTTAACCGTAAGGTCAGCAGTGCGAAAATTATTGTCTAAATCTAGCCAGCCTAACTGTGTCACCACATCCCAGTTTAAATCTTTTGCGCTTATCTTCAAGCTATCGCCAAGTAGCCCTACGCCATCTCCAATAAGCCACATGTGTTCTTGATCTCCACCAGGATGATATACATTTGCAATGTAGTAGCCCTTGGCAGTATTACCGTATGTAATTTGCGTAGTGCTTGAACTAGGCTGAACTACTCCATTTAGCTTGTTATCTTCAAGTGTTACAAGAGCATAAGCCTGCCCAGCACCCAAGGCCAAAACCCCAAGCAATGCCAGGCTTTGGAATCCTTTCCCCAGGAGGCATGAAAATGAACATCTACCCATTAGAGACTCCTTTGTGTCCAGTTAAATGTTAACGGGAGCGCCAGCTCATACCATTGAACCTTCCTTAAAGTTTTGGTTGAGAAAACGCCGCACTGTCCAATAGGGGTTAGTTTTATCAACTTGGACTTTAATGTCAACTTAATATTAATAAAAATCCATTTCCGCACATGCTTTGCAAGGGTATGGTTTTTGTATATAAATTTTCTTGGCATTGCCGCAGTTTCACAGCTACCAGAACGCATAGAAAAAACAAATAAAATTGGTTTAATACGCCATAATTCAAAAGGTTATACTTTGCACTTTTCACTGCGTTTTAAGGAGCACCATGCGTAAAAAGCGAAACCTTGCCACACTTGTAGGGGGTAATATTGCGCGTATCCGCTACGAGAAAAAGCTTAACCAGGCAGAACTGGCAGAACGCCTCAATATAGGAACAGACTCCCTTTCCCGCATAGAAAACGGTGTTGTTGCTCCACGGTATGACCGCTTGGAAGAAATTGCAGCCATTTTGGGCTGCAATGTGGCCGAGTTTTTTTATACCCCAGATGACCCTATACACGCCAAGCTTGTGCCCCTGGGGGCACTGCTGAATGCTTTACCGGAAGAAAAGGCAGACGCGTATATAGACATTTTTAAGCGCATGATTTTACTTGGGGAGTAAAACATTTAAAAAGGCTTTAAATAAAAAACCGCGCTATCCTTTACACAAGAAGGATAGCGCGGTTTTGTTCAATTATTTTGGAAAGCCAGACAGAATATATTGAACAGGGCATATTTTCTGCCCATACAGGCAAACCTAGGCTTGCTTCACAGCATCCAGTATTATCCCGCCCAAGTCTTCCGGGCGTATATTTTTCCTTGTACCAGCGTTTTGCAGCGTGTGGTTTGCCCATACGCAATACGGGGTATGGGTGCGGTTATCCTTAGACACAAAATAGGCGGTTATTTCTGGCAAAGAACCGGGGTGGTCACCGTACACGCCTAAAACAGCAGGCCTGCTTTGCGGCTTAAGCAAATTTGCCCGTATGGCACCCAGCATAGCGCTTGTATGCTCTAGGTGCTTGGCATACATGGGTAAGCCGGGCTTTGGCATTTCTTCTGCCGCATTTTCCCCCTGCCCATTTTGTCCAGTTTTTTTGCCTTGCTGCTCAAAACGGTTGGCAAGCCACGGGCCATGCGCTTCCATACTTATACCAAAACAAAATACGGGGGTGTCGCTTGCTTCCTGTGCCTGCACTTCCCGCAGCACAGCCTCCCCAAAAGCGGCATCTGAAATATAAGGGCCATAGGTTTGCGCGTCTTTAAACGCGGGCAAAGCCTTAAACACATCAAAACCCATATTGAGCATGGCTTTATGCCGCTGAAAAAATTCCGGGTAATACGGATGCACACAAACAGTACGGTACCCCTTGGTTTTTAGATAACGGGCAAGGCTCCACACTGGGCGTAAGGCAGTTGTTAGGTAGGGGTCAAAGGCATCGCAGCCCAGATTTTCTTTTTTAAGGCCAGAAAGCACAGAAAATTCTGCCCTTTGGGTATATGCCCCAAACGCATTGCCTAAAAAGTGGCCAGATACACCCTCTGCACAAAGGGTATCAAATTCCGTAAAAAAGTTTGCAGGAAGCTGTTCCGCAGGTATAACTTCCCGCAAATCAAAAAAGGATTCCGCTTGGATAAGTACAATATGGGGCGTATTTGCCGGCTGCTCTTCCAAAAGTTTGGCAGACCAAGCCAGAGCCTCCGGGGCTTGTTCCGCATTTTCCGGTATACCAAGTTTTGCGCTTCTGCCATGAAAAAACCACACAAAGTGCAAAAGCGCAGCCCCAAACAGGGTGTATGTTTTGCCATCCTGCCAGGCATCAAATGCAAGGGGCCGCTTTGCCAGCAAGCGCTTTGCCATGCCCTTTAGCTTGCCCCAGCCAAAAAGCACCAGGGAAAAGAAAAAGCCCACGCCAAATAAAAACAAAAAAATACTGGCAAGCCTTGGGTAATTGGCAAGGGGCGCTTCCAGCTTACGGGCCCCCAAAAAAGCCACCACAAATAAGGCTAAACCACCGTACAAGCCCCACTTGGGCAGAAAGGGAAAATATAAATGCGGCCATTTAAACAGGGCATAAAGCATAGCAATATCTGAAAAAACAAGGGGTTCATGCAAAACCCGTACTTTAACCTTGTTTACCCCCCAAAGCGCCACAATAAGAGCAGAGCTTACAACAGCCGCCAGCACTGGCCTGCTGAACACCCCCACCCACAGCCCAAAAAATGCGGTGGTAAACATAAGCCCCACAATATCCCCAAAAGAAATACGCGGGTTAAAAAGGCCTTGCCCTGACGCATCTCTGTTGAGAAAAAACGTAAGGGCAAGGCAAAAACCAAGCGCAAGAAAAAGTGTGATCATAGAATAATTCCCTCGCGCAAATGGAAAGGTCAGATGGTGGTATAAATATCGCTGCCTTGGGGGTGCCTGGCATTCAAAGGTTCCAGCGCGTCAAGGTGCTGCACAGGTTTAAAGCCATGCTTGGTATACATGGCAATAGCCCCTTCATTATCTGCCCAGCAATGCAGAGAAAGACCCTTTAAGCCTTTATCTTTTGCCCAGGTATTGGCGTAATCAATAAGCGCAGAAGCCACGCCCTTGCCACGCATTTCCGGGTCTACCCACAAGGTGTTCACATACAAGGTTTCCGGCACTGAAGTTGTCAGAATGGGACGCACGGGCTCCAGTTTTTTCTTAGGCAGCATTTTTTCCATAATAGCCGGAATTTCCTGCTGTTCCGCGGGGTAGGCAAACAGTAAGCCCACAATTTTGCCGCCTTGCTCTGCCACTACCATATTAGTGAAATAAAAATGGCTGCCTTCACGGCCTATAACCATAGAGAAAATTTCTTCCGGCTTTTTAAAGGGGATAAGGCCAGTCAGCACATGCTGGACAATGCCATCGCTTGTTTCCATTACTACGCGCGCAAGAAAGGGTACATCGTCCGCCGTTGCGGGGCGGAATGTAAGGTCACTCATTAAAGCACTCCTAGTCGTTTGAGGCAGCCTTGCACAGCTTGCGCTATACCTGCCTGCGTGTAAAAATTTCCGCGAACAAGAGCTTTGTGTGTGAGAACCAGCAAATAATCATTAAAAAGCGCGGCATCTGGCTTTGGTGGCTTTTGCCAATAGTGTGCAAGCGGCATTACGCCCCCATGACACGCAAGGATTTGCCCTTCCCTGCCTGCTGTAAGCGCGTATATTGCCTGCCCAAGCGTGAACACAGGTTTACCCTGTGCACGACCATCCATGCCCACAGTGCTGTTTAAAAGCACCACAGCCTGGCTTTTTTTAA
>CAZPTC010000092.1:0-8859 GCA_964589455.1 uncultured Desulfovibrionaceae bacterium
ATAGGAAATACTATGCTTGCTGCGCTATTTAGGCTCTGTAATAAAAATATCTTCCTGACCCATTTATTACGCGAAAGAGCCGCGCAGCGATGTTGCGCAGCAACACGCAAGCGGCACTTTCGCGAAATAAGGGGGTCTGGGGGGGATTATCCCCCCCAGCCAATCTTCATAAGGATTTTCGTTATGCTACTTAGTCTTTCTTGGCTTCGGGAATTTGTGCCGTACACAGGCTCTGCGGAAGAGCTTGGTGAAACGCTTACCATGCTTGGCCTTGAGCTGGAAGAAATCCAGCGTCCATTTGCGGCATTAGAGCCGCTTGTTGTGGGTTTTGTGCAGGAAGCTGTGAAGCACCCGGAATCTGACCACTTGTCTATCTGCAAGGTAGATGTGGGGGAAAAGGCTGGGGGTGTGCTGCAAATTGTGTGCGGGGCGCCCAATGTGGCGGCAGGGCAATGGGTGCCGGTGGCGCTTGTAGGTGCAAGTATAGCTGGCATGCAGATTAAAAAGGCAAAGCTGCGCGGGGTAGAATCGTGCGGGATGATATGTTCAGAGCGGGAACTTGGCCTTACGGAAGACCATTCTGGCATATTGGTGCTGCCGGAAAAAAACCATAAGGGCGAAAAACTTTTTGCTGGTCAAAGGTTGCTGGATGCTTTGCGGGTGGATGAAGAGGTGCTGGAAATAAGCATAACACCTAACAGGGCAGACTGCCTTTCTGTGCTGGGTTTGGCGCGCGAGGTGGCTTTGGCGTATAATTTGCCGCTTACCATGCCGGATGCCAAGGTGGAAGAAAGCGGGGAAGATGTTTCGGGTACTGTGCCCATTACGGTGGAGAATGCGGAAACCTGCCTGGATTATACAGGTAGGTTATTTGCGGACGCAAAGGTTGCGCCGGCTCCGGCGTGGATGCGCTACCGTTTACATGCGGTAGGGGTGCGCCCTATATCCAATATTGTGGATGTCACAAACTATGTGCTTATGGAGCTGGGTCAGCCCTTACATGCGTTTGACAGCAGTCTTTTGCAGGGCAGTGCCATACGGGTGCGCCTGGCTAAAGAAGGGGAAAAGTGTGTGACACTGGATGGTCAGGAGCGCACACTTGTGGCAACAGACCAGGTAATATGCGACGGCAATAATACGGCAGTGGCGTTGGCGGGTGTAATGGGCGGGCTTGCAACAGAAATACATGAGGGAAGCACCCATGTTTTTCTGGAATGTGCGCTTTTCCAGCCAGCCTGTGTGCGCCGTACAAGCAGAAGGCTGGGGCTTTCCAGCGAGTCTTCCTATAGATATGAACGCGGGGTAGACCCAGAAGGTTTGGCTTTTGCGCTGGAGCGGGCGGCCCATTTAATCGCGGCTCTTTCGGGGGCTAAGGTGTTAAAGGGTGTGTGCCGTGGCAGTGCAAAGAAGTGGCAGGCGCCCAAAGTGCAATTTGCCAGAAGCCGCGCAGAGGCTTTGCTTGGTATTGAGGTGGAAGAAGCGTTTTGCGTAAAAACTTTGGAAGGCTTAGGCTGTAAAATAGAGAAAAAGGGCGCGGATAATTGGGTAATCGCTACACCTTCCTGGCGTTATGACCTGGACAGAGAGGCGGATATTATTGAAGAGCTGGCGCGGGTAAAAGGGGTGGATAAAATCCCCGCTACATTGCCAGCTATTCGCCAAAGCTTGGCAGATTTTGGCAAGCCGGAAAATATGTTCCATTTCCTGTCCCGCGTGAAGCATTGCATGGCGGGGTTGGGCCTGCAGGAAGTAATCAATTATAGCTTTGTGGGCCATAAGGATTTGGATTTGCTTGGTTTGCCCAAAGAGGGCAGGGTGGGTATTCTTAACCCCCTGACTGCGGAGCAGGATGTGCTGCGCACGGCGTTAACAGCCGGTATTTTGTATACGCTCAGACAAAATATTTCCCAAGGGGCAGATGCGCTGCATGTGTTTGAAGTGGCGCACATTTTTGCGGAAGATAAAACCTCTCCCACAACTGTACGGGAAAGCAGAAGGCTGGCTGTAGCGCTGTATGGCAGCCGTTTCCAGCATGTTGGCAAGGCGGATTTTATGGACGCTTCCTGGCCGGATACGCTGGATACCCAACTTTTTGACTACCCGGATATGCGCGGTGTGGTGGAATATCTTTTCCAGCATTTTCTGTATAGCAAAGCGCCTAAGTTTGAAAAAATGGCGGAGCATCCTTTCCTTTCCCCAGCCGTGCAGGTTGTGGGGCAAAATGGGGAAAATTACGGCTTTGTGGGCAGGGTAAAGCCTGCCATTGCGTCAGAGTTTTATGCGCGGCATGATGTGTGGGTGGCAGAGTTGGATTTGGATGCCATGTACCAGCTTGCTTCTGTCAAGGTAAAGGCTTCGCTTTTGCCGGTGTACCCGCCTGTGCGCAGAGATGTAACATTCATTGCGCCCCTGACAATGCCTGTAGAGGTGCTGGAGAATGCCTTGCGGGAAGCTGCACCTGCGCTCTTGCAAAATGTGGTGTTGCAGGATATATATGTGCCGGAAGGGCTAATGGGGGCGCAAACCCGTAATCTTACCTTCCGCCTTACATTCCGCCATGCAGACCGCACCTTGCAGGATGCAGAAGTGGATAAGGCACGGGAAAAAATGGTAAGTGCGGTGGTGCAGGCTCTTGGGGTGAAGGTATAACTGTAAAGGCATACTATGGAAAACACTGGGCAAGATAGCGCAAAAACTACGCGCCAGGCTAAAGACGCGCGTTTATTGCGTATAGGGGAAGTGGCAAAGCTGCTTGGCCTGCAAACCAGTGTACTCAGGTATTGGGAAAGTGAATTTCCTACTCTTGCCCCGCAAAGAACAGAAAAAGGCCAGCGCCTTTACAGCCCGGAAAATGTGGCCCTATTGCGCAAAGTGCGTACGCTTTTGCATGAAAAAGGTATGACTATAGAAGGGGCACGCCGTGTGCTGGAAGGTGGTCAGCCTGTACCCCGTGCTGCGCGTAAGCAGGATGGGGAAGAAGCCAAAGAGGGCACGGCCTTAGAACCTGTTGCTCCAGCAGAACCTCACATCACCAAAACACGTAAAAAAGCCGCCCGGAATGAGCTGGAAAATGTGCTGGAAGACTTGGTTACTGTGCGCTCCCTGCTTATAGGGCAAGCTGGGCAGGCAGAGCAGGCAGGGCAGGCAGGGCAGGCGTGTAATAAAAAAGCAGAAAAAGGCCCGCTTTTTTTGTCTTTACTCACAGATAGCCCCCCAGAAAACCCTGCTGCACAAAAAACAGAAGCGAAGACTGGGGCTTTTGTTTCCTCACACAATGCGCCTGATCCGGAGATGCCATGATTCTTTCCCCCTCCTTACTTTCCGCCAATATGGCGGCTCTTGGGCAGGAACTTGCCCGTCTGGAAGAAGCCGGTCTTTCCTGGGTGCATTGGGATGTCATGGACGGTTCCTTTGTGCCCAATATTACCTTTGGGCAGCATGTGGTAAAGCTTTTGCGGCCCCACAGCAAACTTTTTTTTGATGTGCACTTGATGATAGAAGCGCCAGAGCGGCATTTGGAAGATTTTGCCCGTGCCGGTGCCAATATGCTTGTTATCCATGCAGAGGCCACGCGCCATATCCAGCGTACACTTGCCGCCATACGCGGCCTTGGCATGAAAGCGGGTTTGGCGCTGAACCCCGCAACCCCCCTTGATGTGCTGGATTATGTAATGGCAGATGTGGATATGGTGCTGCTTATGTCTGTAAACCCGGGTTTTGGTGGGCAAAGCTTTATCCCTGCTACCTATAAAAAGCTGGAAGATTTGCGCAATAAGCGCCTTACAAGTGGAAGCAATTTTCTTATCCAGATAGACGGTGGGGTAAGTGTAGAAAATGCCGCCTCCTTGGTAGATAAAGGGGCAGATGTGCTTGTTTCCGGCAGCGCATTTTTTAACGCCCCTTCCTACGCTGTGCGCCATGCAGAATTTATGCACGCAACCACACAGCAAACAGTTTAACGTTGAGCTTTTTGAGGAGCCTTTATGCCCAGCCGTGCGGAACTTGCCAATGCCTTGCGCGCCCTTGCTATTGATGCCATTGAAAAATCCAAATCCGGGCACCCCGGCGCACCTCTTGGTATGGCACAAATGGGCGAAGTGCTGTGGCGCGATTTTCTCAAGCATAACCCTGCCAATCCCAACTGGTATGACAGAGACCGCTTTATTCTTTCCAATGGTCACGCTTCCATGCTGCTTTATGGGCTTTTGCACCTTACTGGCTACGCTGTTTCTATGGACGATATTGCGCATTTCCGCCAGTTTGGTTCTGCCACACCGGGCCACCCGGAACATGGCCGCACCCCGGGTGTAGAAATAAGCACCGGCCCACTTGGGCAGGGCCTTGCTTCTGCAGTGGGTTTTGCCATTGCGGAGCGCGCCTTGGCTGAAACATTCAATAAGCCCAATTTTCCCATTGTAGACCACTACACCTATGTTTTTGTGGGCGATGGCTGCCTTATGGAAGGTATTTCGCAGGAAGCCATTTCTCTTGCCGGTACCCTTGGCCTTGGCAAGCTTATTGTGCTGTACGATGATAATGGCATTTCTATAGACGGCGCAGTTTCTGGCTGGTTTAAGGATAATACCCCCGCACGTTTTGCCTCTGCCAACTGGCATGTTACCACCACTGTAGATGGCAATGATGTAGAGGCCTTGCAAAAAGCCCTTGCAGAAGCAAAAGCAGAGCATACACGTCCCTCCCTTATTCCCTGCAAAACTACTATTGGCTTTGGTTCGCCCCATAAAGCGGGTTCTGCTTCCTGCCACGGTTCCCCCTTAGGGACAGAAGAAGCGCAAGCCACAAAGGCTGCCCTTGGCTGGCAGGCTGCCCCCTTCACCATTCCCGCAGACATTGCCGCCGCGTGGGATATGCGCGCCAAAGGCGCAGAAGCAGAAAATGCGTGGAACCAGCTTTTTGCCAAATACAAAGCCGCCTATCCAGACCTTGCGGCTGAATTTAGCCGCCGTATGGAAGGCAAATTGCCCGTAAGCTGGGCAGAAGCGCGCCATTCCCTGCTTGCCACGCAGGAAGAAAAGCCCCTTGCCACCCGTGTGGCTGGCAAAAATGCGTTAGATGCCCTTGCCCCTGCTTTAGCGGGCTTAATGGGCGGCTCTGCTGACCTTACTGGCTCTGTAGGTACATGGCACAAGGCCTCTAAAGCTATTGAATCTTCTGATTTTTCAGGTAATTATATTTACTACGGTGTGCGGGAATTTGCTATGGGTGCTGCCATGAATGGCCTTAGCCTGCATGGGGGCTTTATTCCCTATGGTGCCACATTCCTTGTGTTTTCAGACTATGCCCGTTCTGCCATACGCCTTGCTGCCCTTATGCAAAAGCGCGTGGTATGGGTGCTCACCCACGATTCCATTGGCGTTGGGGAAGATGGCCCCACCCACCAACCTGTAGAGCAAGTGCCCTCTTTACGCCTTATCCCCGGCCTTGATGTATGGCGCCCCTGCGACAGCGCAGAAGCAAATGCCGCCTGGATTGCCGCCATAGAGCGGGAAAACGGCCCCTCCTGCCTTATTATGTCCCGCCAAAATCTGCCCCAGCAAAACCACGCAAAACCAGAACATATTTTCCGTGGCGGCTATATTTTGTGGGAACAAAACCCCGCCGCCCAACCCGCCATTATCCTTCTTGCCACTGGCTCTGAAGTGCAGCTTGCCATGGAAGCGGGGTACGCCCTTTCTGCCAAAGGCATAAGCGCCCGTGTGGTTTCCATGCCCTGTCTGGAAGTCTTTGAACGTCAGGACGCTGCCTATAAAGAACATGTTTTGCCTTCTTCTGTCCGTCCCCGCCTTGCTATTGAAGCCGCCGCCTCTGGCACTTGGCACAAGTACGTTGGCCTTGATGGTGACGGTGGCATTGTGTGCATGTCCACCTTTGGGGAATCCGCCCCAGCAGACAAGCTTTTTGAACATTTTGGCTTTACCGTGGAACATATCCTCAAACAAGCGCTTATGCTTTTATAAGGAACCTGTTATGCAAGTAAAACATTTGAAAGACGTTGACGCTAAAGGCAAGCGCGTTGCCATGCGCCTTGATCTCAATGTACCCATAAAAGACGGCAAAGTTGCTGGCGATGCCCGTTTGCGCGCCGTGTTGCCCACCATCCGCATGGCCTTAGACAAAGGCGCTGGCGTTATCTTGCTCTCCCACTTAGGCCGCCCGGAAGAAGGCGTGTTTGACGCCCAATTCTCCCTTGCCCCTGTTGCAGAGCGCCTTAGCGAGCTTTTAGAAATGCCCGTGCGCTTTGAAGCTAACCCCACCCTTGCCACCCCTTCTGTTTCTGTTGCCCCCGGCGAAGTTGTACTTTTGGAAAACGTCCGCTTCCTTAAAGGCGAAAGCAAAAACAGCCCCGAACTTGCCAAAACATTTGCAGACCTTGGCGATATTTACGTCATGGATGCCTTTGGCGCTGCCCACCGTGCCCATGCCTCTACAGAAGGTGCCATCCGCGTAGCCAAAATTGCCGTAGCCGGCCCCCTTATGGCCGGGGAAATGGAAGCCGCCGCCAAACTTATGGAAGACCCCAAGCGCCCCTTATACGCCGTTGTGGGTGGTTCCAAAGTTTCCACCAAGCTTACCATGCTGGAAAATCTTATTAATAAAGTAGATGGCCTTATCCTTGGTGGCGGTCTTGCCAATACCTTCCTTATTGCCAATGGCTACCCTGTTGGCACCTCCCTTTCCGAGCCAGACCTTGTGCCGGAAGCGCGCCGCCTTATGGCCCTTGCCAAGGAAAAAAATGTGCGCCTTATCACCCCGGAAGATGTTGTTATTGGCCGCAAAGTTGACCGCCCAGACCAGGCCAGCGTTCGCCGCCTTTTTGAACTTAATGACGACGAAGCTATTTTTGATATTGGCCCGGAAACCTCCCGCCTGTACGCCTTCTTCCTTGGCAAAGCCGAAACCATTGTGTGGAATGGCCCCGTTGGTGCCGTTGAATACCCACCCTATGACCGCGGAACCCGTACTGTTGCCCAGGTTATGGCCGCCAGCCCCGCCTATACCGTAGTGTGTGGCGGCGATGCTGTAACTGCTGTGGAGAACTTTGGCCTTGCCGATAAAATGGACTACCTTTCTACAGGTGGCGGCGCTTTCTTAGAAGCCCTTGAAGGTAAAATTTTACCCTCTGTCGCCGCTTTAGAAGCCAGAGCTAATGGGTAGGGGGAGCTTTTTGGGGGAAGGGGAAACTTTTTTGTGAACAAAAAAGTTTCCCCTTCCCCCAAACCCCCATCCCTTTCAAAAAAAACTTTTAAATGTAGTTTGTTTTTAAGCCCGCCTTAGCGGGTTTTTTTGTTTAAGCGGAAAATTGTCTGCTTCCTGCCATGTAGCTGTAACACAAGCCTTGCATATTCCTTTTCGTTACAACAACAATTCAATTTGGAGGAAGTATGGCACTACGGCATACATGTTTTACCTTTTTAGCGCTTTTTGCCTTTGGCACCAGTGTGGCACAGGCTACCCAAGTTTATCCCGTGGATAAAGCAGAATTTTTAGCTGGTTCCAAGTTTGACTTTAAAGTGGAGCTGGACAGCGTCCAAACCCCTGCAGATGTCAAAGTAAGCATTAACGGCAAGCCCGCACAAGATGTTTTTGGTAAAGAGCTTTCCTTTATAGAAAAAGAAGAAACAGGCACAAAAGACGTTGTAGCCTCCGCCCTGCTTCTGCGTGAAGCTTCCCTGCCTGCTGGCACCTACACCATTACTGTAGAAGAAAAAAGCGGCACCACATCCACAGTATGGCAAGTATACGGCACCCCCGCAAAACCAGTGGCCAAAAACGTCATCTTCCTTATTGCAGACGGCCTTAGCCTTGGCCACCGCACAGCCGCCCGCCTTATGTCCCAGGGTGTAGAAAATGGCCTGTACAAAGGCCGCCTTTCTATGGACAGCCTGCCCAATATGGGTCTTTTAGGCACCTGCTCTGTAGACAGTATTGCCGCAGACTCCGCCAATACAGCCTCTGCCTACGCAACTGGCCATAAGTCCAGTGTTAATGCCCTTGGCGTATACGCAGACCGCACCCCCCCTTCTCTGGATGACCCAAGGCAAGAAAATATTGCCGAACTTCTACGCCGTTACACCAAAAAATCCATTGGCATTGTTTCTGATGCAGAATTACAGGACGCCACCCCCGCCGCTATGGTAGGCCACACCCGTCGCCGCGCCGATAAAGCCGAAATTACAGAAATGTTCTACGCCGTGAAGCCGGAAGTTATCCTTGGGGGCGGCTCTGCCTACTTCCTGCCCCAAAGCGTTGCAGGCTCCAAACGCAAAGACGACAAAAACTTTGTAGACCTCTTCCAGGCAGATGGTTACAGCCTTGTTACCACCAAGCAAGAGCTTGCCGCCCTTGCCCCCCAAAAGCCCGCCCACCTTCTGGGCCTTTTCCATACCGGCAATATGGACGGCGTGCTTGACCGTCAATTTCTCAAAACTGGCACAGTTCCCCAATTCCCAGACCAGCCAGACCTTACCGAACTTTTTACCACAGCCATTGATTCCCTTTCCCAAAACCCAGAAGGCTTCTTCCTCTTTGTAGAAGCTGGCCTTGTTGACAAATATTCCCACCCTCTGGACTGGGAACGCGCCGTTTACGACACCATTATGTTTGACAAAGTTGTGGCCCTTGCCCAGGCATACTGCGACAAAAACCCCGATACCCTCCTTATTGTCACTGGCGACCATACCCACTCCGTAAGCGTTATTGGCACAGTGGACGATAACCTGCCCGGCACCGAAATGCGCGAAAAAGTGGGCGTGTACGAAAAAGCCGGCTACCCCGACTACGCAGACGCCAATAATGACGGCTACCCCGATAAAGTTGATGTTGCCAAACGCCTTGCCG
>CAZPTC010000093.1:0-8729 GCA_964589455.1 uncultured Desulfovibrionaceae bacterium
CGCAAGCGGCACCCTCACGGCAATAAGGGGGTTTGGGGGGGATTATCCCCCCCAACACTCTCTTCTTCTTCCCCTAAGGTTTCCAGCGGTTATGCATCCAAAACCATTGTGTAGGGTAATGGCGCACCATTTTTTCCACAGCATTGGTATAAAACTGTGCGGTTTGGTTTACTTTTTCTTCACGGGAGCCTGTAAGGTCTGCGGTATCAAGGGGTTCATCCACACAGAGCAGGTAGTGGTCATCTTCCCGCAAGAGGAAAATAGGCCATACAACAGCTTTTGCGCGCACGGCAAGCAAAGCCGGCCCTATATTCACGGCAGCGGGTTCTCCCATAAAGGGCAGGGTAATGGACTCACTGCGCAAAGCGTGGTGGTCAACCAAGAAGCTGACAATACCGTTTTGTTTCCATGCACGCAGCACATGGGTGACGACAGTGCGGTGGCCAATCATATCTGCCCCGTGGGATTCCCGTTGTCTGGCAATATAGGTTTGCACGGCGTAGTGGGGATAACGGCGCACAACTATGGCGCTAATGCGGGGTTTGGGGAAAAAGTCGCCAAGCAGGGCGGCCAGCAGTTCCCATGCGCCAATATGGGCAGTTGCGCCAAGAATGGGGCGTGGGTCTGCCAAAAGCCGGGCAGTCAGATCTGGGTTTTGGATATGCAGAAGGGGGGAGGCGGCACCAAAGCGGTGGGTAAGCAGTATATCCAAAAAAGAGCGGGCATTTTGGGTAAAGCTGGCGCGGGCAATGGCACGGGCGTGGGCATCGGAAAGGCGGGGGGCATTGGGGGCAGAAAGGTGATCCTGCACATTTTGGGTGGCTAATTCCCGTCTGAAGCGCTGGGTGTGCCACATAAGAAAACCAAGGGCAGAGCCGAGCAGGCGGTTACCTGTAAAGCCGCTGAGGCCAAGCAGGGAACCGGCACCGGAGAGCATGGTATACTGGAATTTATCCCAAAGATTGGGGTTAAACTCATCCACGATGTACGTCCGACTCGTTGAGGGTGGTGGCATGGTCTGGCTGAAGAAGGGGAAAAGCTTCAGGGGTAGCTGTATGGTCTGATTGAAGAGGGGGGGTGACTTCAGAAGGGGTGTTAAGAAGGTTTACTGGAGCTAAGTGCTCTGGGTATGAAGAGGGCAAAAGTTCCAGCTCTTGGGCAAGGCGGGTGTGACATACTTCAAGTACGGGGGGGGAAAGGTCTTCTCCCTCAATAGTCCAGGGTTTACCGTAGTACACATCTACGCGGGCAAAGGGACATGGCACCTGAAAAGCGTCCCAAGAGGGGACTTTGAAGGAGGGGCGTATAGAAAGGCGTACGGGCACAATGGCGGCATGTGCTTTTTGGGCTAAAAGAAAGGCGCCGTCTTTTACTTCATGCCGTGGGCCCATAGGGCCATCAATGGTGATGCAGGCGTGGATGGGGTGTGTATTTTCCGGGTTTTTCATAAGGCGGGCGGCATGCAACAGGGCTTTAACTCCCCCGCGGGTGCTAGAGCCACGCACAGTGCGCAGGCCAAGGCGTTCAAGCAGAAGGGCCAGCCACTCACCATCTCTGCTTGGGCTTACAAGGGTGACAATATCCAATTGTTTTTGCATACGCATAAGGGGAAAAAGCTCATCATGCCACAGGCAAAAAACCATGGGTTCTTTGGCGCTGTCTAGGGCATCCACATATTCTCGCCCATGCTCATTAAACCGCAAAGACCCGCAAAGACCGCGGTAAAAGTAATAAAGAAAGGGGATAAATGGGGCGGGGTTTATCCGCATAGAGCTTGCTATTCTCCCCCGGCGTGATCTTCTTCCAGTCCAAATTGCAGTTCATAAAGGCGGGTATACAAGGGGCAACGGTGCAAAAGCTCTGTATGGTGGCCAATATCTACAATGCGCCCATGCTCCATAACCATAATGCGGTCAGCACCAAGCACAGTGGAAAGGCGGTGGGCAATAACCAGGGAAGTACGGCCTTCCATAAGGTTATCCAGGGCGTCTTGCACTTCTTTTTCACTTTCAGAATCTAAGGCGCTGGTTGCTTCGTCTAAGATAAGAAGGGGGCAGTCTTTAATAAGGGCGCGGGCAATGGCAAGGCGTTGTTTCTGGCCACCGGAAAGGCGGGTGCCACGTTCTCCCAGCAGGGTTTCGTAGGCATCTGGCAGAGCAGAAATAAAATCATGGGCATTGGCGGCTTTGGCGGCAGCATACAGGCGGTCTTGCGTTTTATCTTCCGGGCAAAGGCCATAGCAAATATTATCGGCGGCAGAGGTGTTGAAAAGAAAGACATCTTGGGAAACAATGGCAATGGCACGACGCAAATGCTCCAGAGAGTATGTAGAAAGGTCCTCCCCATTCCAAAGAATACGGCCTTTTTGCGGGATATGGAAACGGGGGATAAGGTTGATAAGGGTGCTTTTGCCTGCGCCAGAAGGGCCAACAAGGGCAATGCGTTCGCCTGCATGGATATGGAAGCTGACATCTTGCAGGGCGGGGGCTTCATCCGCGTTTTCTGGGGCATAGGAAAAGGTGACATTTTCAAAAGCAAGGGAGTTTAAGGGGCTGGTATGGGTATTATCCCCGCTGTGCTCCACAGCATATTCAGGGGAATCCAACAGGGTGAATACACGTTCTGCACCAGCCAGGGCATTTTGCATATCAAGAAGGGCGTTATTGAAAGATTTAAAGGGGTCATACATCATAAGCAGGGCGGCAATAAAGGAAAAAAACTCGCCCGCAGACATAGAACCATCAATAACCTGGGTACCGCCAAACCAAATAATAAGGCCAACCCCAATGGCTGCCACAAGTTCCATAACGGGGGAGGCAAATTCGCCCACCATTGTTTGGTGTAAAGAAAGGCGCTGGAGGCGCAGACTTTCTGTATTAAAAGAGTCGGCGGTTTCTTTTTCTGTGGCAAATGCCTTGATAACGCGGATACCGCTTAAAAATTCCTGCAACAGGCTGGAAAAACCGGCGTTAAGCTCCGCAGCTCTGCGGCTGTAACGGCGCAGACGCTTGTTAAAATACAACATGGGAAAACCGGCAAGGGGCAGCACAAGCACGGCCCACATGGCCAAAAAGGCATTTTGGTAAAACACAACACCAAGCAGGGCTACCATAGTGAGGGCTTGACGCATAAGCATCATACAGGCAGGCAGGCTGCGCTGCATCATGGCCACATCATTGGTGATGTGCGACATAAGCATACCCACCTGGGACTTATCAAAGTACGCCATAGGCAGGCGCAGCATTTTTTCAAAAAGCTGGGTGCGTATGGTACGCAGTACATTCAGGCCAACATAGGTAACAGTAAGACCTTGCCCGTAGCGGCCTGCACCCTTGATAAGGGTAACCAAAAAGTAGGCAAATGGGATAAGAATAAGGGCTGTGCGGTTTTGCTGGATAAAAATTTCATCCATTGCAGGTTGGATAAGCCAGGCCGTTGCGCCAGTAGCTAAAGAAACCGCAACAAGACACAGAAAAGAAAGGGCAATATACAGCCAGTAAGGCTTAAAATACGCAACTATGCGCTTAAGCAAATCCATATCGCGTAATTGGGATTTAATTTGGGATTTATTTGACATATACCAAGTGCTTTGGGTAAGAATGCGTAAAAAGAAAGTATAGCGTATTTTTTTCTTTAATGCTAGAGACGATTTTGGCACTTTTTAGGAAGAAACCTTTACCGCATGTTGTTGATTGTATGGATTTTTTAGCTATCCGCTTTTATTGCAGCCAAATTTTTGCGCGTGCGGCCTCTTTTTTTCGCCCGGATTATGCGCAGATATGCATAAAGCTTGAGCAGGCTGTTGCCCAAAACCAGTGGAAAAAAGCCCTGCGTCTTTGGCAACAGGCCTATACCTGTTTGCCTGAGGAAGGGGTAGAGGAATACGGGAACAGGTTGCTGGAAATATTCCATTTGCTTGTGGCCCATGCGGATGAAACCGCAACAAGGCCGGAAGCAGGGCAAAAAAAGCTGGAAAAAGCCATGCAGGTTTTGCTGGCGCCTTCTGTATTTAAAAGCCGGCTTGTGCATAAAATTCCCAGAGAAACCGCGGGGCGCGCCTATGCTTTTCAGGGTTTTGCCCTGCAGGTGGCAGACTTTACTGGTGACTACTGCCAGGTAGAAAACGGCATACGCCGCACTGTGCCAGAGCCTTTGCCAGAAAGTGAACGTACCCTGTACCTTTTGGGTGACTCCCATGTTTGGTCGCCCGGTGTGGCAGATGAATATACCCTTGCCAGCCAGTTACAAAAAATTCTTAATGAAAATGCTGTACGCATGCGGGTGCTGGGCTGTGGTATAGGCGGCTCTCCCATAAATAATCTTTTTTTGCGCTTCATGCAGTTTTCCTTAAAAGAAGGGGACTGGGTTATCCTGTGTTCCCATACGCATGACTACTGCTATGCGTATTATAAAGAAATGCAGAAAATTTGCAGAGAACTGGGCGTACGTTTTGGTATTTGCATGCCGCCAACTTTGCAGGCAACAGAAGGCCTTTCTTTACGCGAAAAAATGCTGTTATCTGCAAAGGACAGGGGGTTTACACGCTCCAAAGTATTGCGAAGAGACAGGGAGCAAACCTGTCGCCGTCTGCAAAGTCATGGCCTGCCTGTTTTAGACACCCAATACCTTTTTGACAGACCCCACACCTATGGCGAAGTATTCCAAGATACGCACCATACCACAGAAGCCGGGAACAGGGTGCTGGCAGGGGAAGTGTGGGAGTTTTTTCTTAAACCTGTGTTTTTCCCTACCACTACGCCCTCACATGCGCAGCTTTATGCGGAGTCTATCCAAACGGTCAAAACATATTTTATCCGGAAAAATAAAGACGCCCAAGAGCAGTTAGAAGCGTATACCAAGGCATTGCCACGCCCTGTACTGCCGCCTGCTGCCCCGGAAAAGCCCGTTATCGGCGCAATTGTGATGAACTGCAACCCTTTCACCAATGGCCATTTACACCTTATTGAATACGCGGTTTCTAAGGTGGACGCGCTGTATATTTTTGTGGTAGAAGAAGACCGCTCCTTTTTCCCTTTTGCTGACCGTTTGCGCCTTATCAAGGAAGGCACGGCCCATTTAGGGGATAAAGTGCTGGTAGTGCCAAGCGGCAAGTTTATTATTTCTTCCATCACCTTTCCTGGCTATTTCACCAAAGATACCCTGCAAACACAGGTTGACCCCTCCCATGACCTTATGCTTTTTGGGCTTTTTATTGCCCCGGCCCTTGGCATAAGCCGCCGCTTTGTGGGGGAAGAGCCAACGGACTATGTGACCAGACAGTATAATGAAACTATGGAAAAACTACTGCCCCATGTGGGTGTTGCCGTAGAAATTATTCCCAGAAAAACACTGCCGGAATCTGCAGTGGCCATAAGTGCCTCCTTGGTACGCCGCTTATTGGAAACAGAAGATTTTGCCCAGATACAACCTCTTGTACCGCCTACAACCTACCAGTATCTTTACCAGAACAGGGAAACACTGTGCCGGAAAAAAACCAACCCAGCCGCTTAAACAAGCCCGCATTCAGCCCCAAACAAAGCCAAAACACGGGGAAAGACTGGGGAGCTGGCTCTTATGCCCCCGCAGATGCACATTCCCAAGAAATCCCTGTAAACAATGCAGAGCAAGGCCTTGTGCGTTTAAACAAAGCGCTGGCAGATGCTGGCATTTGTTCGCGCCGCAAAGCGGATGAAAAAATTTTTGCAGGCCTTGTGCGGGTGAATGGGCAAATAGTATTAAGTCCTGGCATCCAGGTAAACCCCGCGCGTGATACTATTGAATGCGAAGGCAAAGCCCTTATTGCCCCAGCAGGGGAAGCCCCTTGCTGGCTTATGCTGCATAAGCCAACGGGCGTAGTGGCCACAGCCCAAGACCCGCAGGGCAGACCTACAGTGCTTGCCCATGTGCCCCCTGCTTTTCAGCATTTGCGGCTTTACCCTGTTGGCAGGCTGGACTTTTTTTCAGAAGGTCTGCTTTTACTCACAAACGATGGCCCCCTTGCCCACCGCCTTACCCACCCCAAGTGGCATATACCAAGGGAATACAGGGTTATTGTGCGCCTGACCAAGGGTTTTTCCCGCAAAAATCTTGACCAGGCTTTAGAAACCATGCGGCACGGCATGACGTTGGCAGAAGGGGAAATTTTAGCACCTGTTGAAGTATCTGTTTTGGAAGAAAATGCCCCCTCAACAAGCGGCCTTGTTTTCAGCCTTTCTATGGTGCTGCATCAGGGAATAAACAGGCAAATCCGCCGCATGTGCCGCGATACAGGCCTTACGGTGTTAAAGCTTACCCGCATATCCCAAGGCCCCTTGCAACTGGGGGATTTACCAAGTGGCCAGTGCCGCCCTTTAAGCCCGGCGGAGCTTACTGCCCTGCAAAAAGCCGTGGGTCTTTGATGCACTCCCTGCGCTCTGGCTGCAAGATTAATCTTTTTTTAGATATAACGGGCATACGCGATGCCTACCACACCCTTTTTACCCTTTTTCTGCCCCTTTCCGCCCCCTATGACACCATACATATATTCCCTGGTGCCCATAACGGGCTTCGCGTGCAATTCCACCAAAAACGCACAGAACCCAAAAGCCCTGTCCGCATTAATCCTGCTTCTAACACGCTTACCAAGGCATACACCCTGTATGCAGAAACCACAGGCTTTGCCCCTGCTCTGCGTGTAGAAGTAGAAAAGCATGTGCCAAGTGGTGCAGGCCTTGGTGGTGGCAGTGCCAATGCGGCAGCCTTACTGCAATACCTGCAAAAAATGGCCCCTGCCCCTTTGCCTGTAGAAGCCCTCATACCCCTTGCCGCGCGTGTTGGCGCAGATGTACCCTTTTTTTTGCAAAAAAAACCCTGCTATGCCAGTGGCATTGGCGAAACCCTTAGCCCACTTTCCCCGGAAGAAGCGGCGTTGCTCCATTCTTTTACAGTAGTGCTGCTTTGCCCTACCTTCCCAGTCTCTACTGCCTGGGCGTTTAAAGCCTATGACAAAGAGCATGCAGCCCTGCCTCAAATGGATACATGCAGCCCAAAGCAAGTGGAAACTGCCCTAAGTGCAGAAAAAAATTCCTTAAAAAATTTTACGGAAAAAGGCTTGACATCTGACCCGCTCATGGATAAAAGTCATGTTTCGTGTTCGGGGATGTTTTTTGTTCGTAATGCGCTGGAACCCGTGGTTTTTGCCGCCCATCCCATTCTGGGAAAATGGAAAAGTCGTCTTTTCCAGTATGGGGCAGCAGCAGCCGGGATGAGCGGAAGCGGAAGCAGCCTTTTTGGCCTGTTCCGCAATTCCATTACAGCAGAAAAAGCCGCCCGCTCCCTTCGGGAAGAGGGAAAAACCGCACACAAACATAAAGGTATGTCTGCCGGGAAAAACTTTCAGGTATACACTGCCTCCCTTTAGTATCTGCATTGGGGTGTCGCCAAGTTGGTAAGGCAACGGATTTTGGTTCCGTCATCCGAGGGTTCGAATCCTTCCGCCCCAGCCATTTTTTTCCCGTGAAAGGCCCACGTTATGTATGGTGATTTGAAAATACTCACAGGTACCGCCAATCCACAACTGGCGCTTGATATTTGCGATCACCTGGGGTGTACTCTTACCCCCGCGCTATGCGAGACCTTTAGCGATGGTGAGCTGAGAGTGGAAATTTCCGCCAGTGTACGCGGACACGACGTTTTTGTCATACAGCCCACCTGTGCCCCCGCCAATTTTACCCTTATGCAGCTCTGCCTTATGCTGGACGCTTTAAAGCGCGCCAGTGCAGGCCGCATTACCGCTGTTATCCCCTATTACGGCTATGCCCGCCAAGACAGAAAAGTCAGCCCCCGCGCGCCTATCAGCGCCAAAATGGTGGCAGACTTTCTTAGTATGGCCGGCGCACAGCGTATTGTCACTGTGGACTTACATGCGGGCCAAATACAGGGCTTTTTCAACTGCCCTGTGGATAACCTTTTTGCCAGCCCCGTGCTGTTGCAATACCTGCGTCACCTCAGGGGCGACATTGTTATGGTCTCCCCCGATGCTGGCGGCGTGGAACGCACACGCGCCTTTGCCAAACTGCTGGACTGCGGCCTTGCCATTATAGACAAACGCCGTGACCGCCCAAACCAGGCTACAGCTATGAATGTTATTGGCGAAGTTGAAGGCAAAATTGCCGTGCTTGTGGACGATATTATTGACACAGCCGGTACCATTTGCGCCGCCGCAGAAGTTTTGCTGCAAAACGGAGCGCGTGAAGTGCAGGCCTGCGCCACCCACGGCGTACTTTCTGGCCCCGCATGCCAACGCCTTAACGATTCCCCCTTTACAGAGGTTATTGTTACAGATACCATACCCCTTGGGGATAAAGCCAATGACTGCGAAAAACTGCGCGTTGCCTCCATTGCCGGTATATTGGCTAAAAGTATCCGCAATATACACGACGGCTCTTCCGTCAGTGCCCTTTTTACCTAATACCTGACTTTCAGGCGGCCATTTTTCCGCCTGCTTATTTTTAAGGAGTGAGAACCATGGCTGAACTTCAAACACTTGCAGTCCAGAAACGCGATGCCCTCAAAAAAGGCCACAATCGCCGTATGCGCGTGCAAGACCTTGTACCCGGCGTCTATTACAACGCAGAAGGCGAAAATATTGCCCTCCAAATGCCTATGCTCCCCCTTGTGAAATTGTACGAAAAAGTGGGCCGCACCAATGTCTTTAACCTTGAAATTGAAGACAATGGCAAAAAAACCGT
>CAZPTC010000094.1:0-8709 GCA_964589455.1 uncultured Desulfovibrionaceae bacterium
CCCCCCCCCCCCCCCCCCCCCCCCCCCCCCCCCCCCCCCCCCCCCCCCCAATCTTCTTCCTACTTCTTCTTATGGGAAGAGCGCAGGTGAACGCGCATAGGCGCGTGTTCAATTTTAAACAAATTCCGCAAGGATTTTTCCAGATACCGTATGTAGGATTCTGCTACGCGGTCTGCGTCGTTCAGGAAAAAGACAAAGGTAGGCGGGTTAGTTTCTGCCTGGGTAAGGTAATAAAACTTGGGTCGTACGCGGCGCACAACAGGGGCTTGGTGTTTGCCCAAAATTTCTTCCATAGCGCGGTTAAGCTGGCCTGTAGGCACACGCAGGGTGCATTCTTTAAATATTTTTTTGGCGGCGGGCAGCAGGGGTTTAAGGCCTTCGCCTTTGAGGGCAGAAGTGGCAAAAAGCGGGATATGGGGGCAGAAGGTAAGGGCTTCCCGAAATGTTTTTAAAAGGGCGGCCTGTTCCTTTTTGGGAACAAGGTCAATTTTGTTCAGGACAATAAGGAAGGGGGTTTTGCGGGTGTCCAAAAGGTCAATAAGGCGTTTATCCTGGGAGGTAAGGCCTTCTGTGGCGTCGATAAGGAAAAAGGTGATATGGGCTTTTGTGGTGCTTTTGAGGGAGGAATTGACGGAAAAGCGCTCTACAGAGTCGTTAATGCGGGAAGGGCGGCGGATACCTGCTGTATCAACAAAGATGAAGGGCTGTTTGCCTAGCAGAAAGGGCACGTCTACACTGTCGCGGGTGGTGCCTGCAATGTCAGAAACAATCATACGTTCATCGTTCACAAGGGCATTGAGCAGGGAAGATTTGCCAGCATTTGGGCGACCCAGCAGGCATATTTTAATGGGGCCATTGGGGTCAGCGGGGGGGCGGTCGTCTGGTTTTTCAAGGGCGCTGTCTTTTTCGTCTATTAGTTCTGGCAATTCTGGCAGGTCTGCTTCTGGGGAGTCAAAATTGTCGTCTACAGGCAAAAGCTCGGCAATGTCGTCTTCCAGGGCGCGCACATTGTGGCCATGCTCTGCGGAAACACCTAAGAGGGGAAAACCCAGACGGTGAAATTCTGTGAGGAGCAGTTCTTCCTGTTCCGGGCCGTCCACTTTGTTCACAATACCAAGCACGGGCTTATTGGCGCGGCGCAGGCGGTTAGCCAGGGCTTCATCAAAGGGGGTAAGGCCTTCGCGGGCGTCCAGCACAAGGCAAAGCACGGCGGCTTCTTCAATGGCGGCTTCTGCCTGGGCAAGAATTTCTGCTTCAAAGCCACGTAAGCCTTGGGGAACGTCGGTTTGCACGGCAGGGTTTGCAGAAAGGGAAATGCCGCCTGTGTCTATAAGAATAAAGTGCTGGCCTTCGCGTGTGTGAACAGTGCCTTCCATACGGTCACGGGTAACGCCTGGTCTGTCGTGGGTAATGGCGCGTTTGCTGCGGATAAGGCGGTTAAACAGGGAAGATTTGCCTACATTGGGGCGGCCTAAAAGGGCCACTTTGGGCAGGCCAAGATGAAGGGCTGGTGCAGGTTCGCGGGCTGTGCGGGAAGAACGACGGGGCGAAACGGAGGGTATTTTAGAAGACATAGTTTTTCCTGATAAAATATGCAGCCATGCTGACTGTGTGCAGTTATTGCACGCAAGGGATGTGTGTGGGAATAAAACCATATCCTATGGAGAAAATGGCCAATGTTTTCTCTGTATACGCTGAAAAAGCCTGCTTGTCCAGACTGACAAAAAACCCCTTCATGATTGACGCAGCCACCAGAACAGTAAGTTTGCCGGGCGGCGCAAATCTTGAAGGGGTTTGCGGAATGGGAGAGTAGCAGCCAGCCAGACGCAAGGCTAATGCTTTTTATTTTTCCGCTTGGCGCGCTCTTTTTCTTTTTTCTTGCGCTTGGCAATGGCGTCGTTATTATTGCTGGCATTGCCAAAACCGGCAGGCGGCATGCCGGGCATACCCCCAAGGCCGCCAAGACCGCCAAGGCCGTTCATATCTGGTATGGCGGGCATGCCCCCCATACCTTTGGGCATTTTTGGCATTTTGGGCATACCTTTTTTGCCGCCCATCATATTTTTCATAAGACTGCGCATTTGCTCAAATTGCTTAATAAGCTGGTTTACATCCTGCACGCGGGTGCCAGAACCTTTGGCAATGCGGGCGCGGCGCGGGCCATTTAAAATGTCAGGGTTGCGCCGTTCTTTCATGGTCATAGAATTTATAATGGCTTCAGTGCGGTTCAGCTCTTTTTCATGGCCGCCCATTTCCCCAAGCTGGCCTGCAATGGCACCCATGCCGGGTATAAGCTTAAGCAGGGACTCTAAGGAGCCCATTTTGCGCATACGGCGCATTTGGGTGCGGAAGTCCTCCAAGTCAAAGGAGGCTTTTTGCATTTTTTTGGCTAAAGCTTCTGCTTCTTCTGCCTCAATATTTTCCTGGGCTTTTTCAATAAGAGAAAGCACGTCGCCCATGCCTAAAATACGGCCTGCCACACGGTCTGGGTGGAATTCTTCAAACTCGGTAAGTTTTTCGCCCACACCCACAAATTTTACGCGGGCACCCGTGACAGAGCGGATAGAAAGGGCGGCACCGCCTCTGGCATCGCCATCCATCTTGGTAAGCACAACGCCGGTTATGCCCAGCTTTTCGTTAAAGGACTCCGCAACTGTCACGGCGTCCTGGCCTGTCATGGCGTCTGCCACAAACAAAATTTCCTGCGGGTTAACAGCGCCCTTTATGGCCACAAGTTCCTGCATAAGGGGTTCGTCAATATGCAGGCGACCGGCAGTGTCAATAATAACTACAGTGGCCTGCTTTTCGCGGGCATCTGCAATGGCCAGGCGGGCAATTTCCACAGGGTCCATGCCGGGTTTTGTGTCAAAACAGGGCACTTCCAACTGGCGGGCCAGTGTTTGTAACTGGTCAATGGCGGCAGGGCGGTAAATATCGGCAGGTATAAGGTAGGGTTTGCGCTTCTGGTTGCGCAAAAAAAGCGCCAGTTTACCGGCAGATGTTGTTTTGCCTGAGCCTTGCAGGCCTGTCATAAGGATGACGGCCGGCTCCTGTCCCGCAAGATTCAGGCCACCCATCTGGGTGCCAAGACCTTCCGGGTTATCCGGGTCGCCGCCTAAAAGCCGCACAAGCTCATCGTGCACAACTTTTACTACTTGTTGGCTGGGGCTAACGCCCTTCAGCACTTCCTGACCAAGGGCCGCTTCTTTAACTGTTTCTGTGAAATCTTTAACAACTTTATAGTGGACATCCGCTTCTAAAAGCGCTAATCGCACTTCGCGCAGTGCTTCTTGTATATTCTGTTCAGAAAGCGTCACCCGGCCGCCAAGCGAACGGAAGACGCCATTAAGACGCTCTGTAAGACTTTCAAACATGGCAATTCCTTTGCATGGTGCAAGGCGCACGCAAGATAGTGGTATGTATCACGACAAATTTATCCATTAAGGTTTTAGCCGTCAAATTTTTATCCGTAAACTTTTTGTCGCAAATTTTTTAGCATTGATACGGTACAAACGCAAGTTGCCGTGCAGGAAGCAAAAGCCCGTGAAGGCCATACTGGATTTGGGTATTGTATGGACAAAGCAAGGGCATAAGCCTAATACCTTGGCACAATTTTTGCTTAAAAAATTAAGCGTTCAGAAAAAAACGGAGTGGGTGTTTTTGTAACACACCATGCCATAGTTGTAGAAAGAAAAAAGTACGCGTATACTGCCCCAAAAAAATCCCGGATGCAACATAGAATAAGGGAGAACACATGAAAAAAGCAGCACTATGGACAAGCCTTGCAGTTCTTTGCCTTGCAGGTGGTGCCGTCAGCATGGCAGAGCTTTCTGCTTTTCCTTTAGCAGCAGAAAGCAAAGAAGAGAGTAAAAGCGTGTCTGCCGCGTCTGAAGCAAACTGTACTTCTGCGGCGAAGGCAGCTACTGTATCAGACCCGTTTCACAGTGACCCACAAGACTGCCCGGATGAAGCAGCGTCTGCTGGTATGCGCATGCCGGATGGAACCCGCATACTGCAAGACGGCACCACTATTTTACCTAAAAAAGCCCCCCTCCACTAGCCTATACTCTTTTAGCCGTGCATGGAAATTGACAAAACATGTGTGGCTGGGTAAGAAAGCTGAAGGCATTTTTTTCAGCAAGAGGATATGGACTATGGAGAATAGACTTTACAAGTTTGACTGGTCCTTTGTAGGAGATGTGCAAGAAGGCCGGCCTAATCTTGGCAATATGGTTAATGTAGAGGTTTACCGGCTTTTTCAGTATACACTGCGGGATGTACTTGAAGCAAAATACGGCACAGAAGAAGCAGATAAAGCGCTGTATGATGCGGGGTTTTTGGCAGGTTCGCACTTTTACCAGAAATTTATTAGCCCATGTGAAACAATAAGCCATTTTGTAGAGAAAACCCAAAATGCCCTCAGAGCTTTTAGCATTGGTATTTTGCGTGTGGAAGAAGCAGACGCGGAAAATTTACGTTTTATGCTTACTGTGAGCGAAGATTTGGATTGCTCTGGCCTGCCAGAGCTGGAGCATGGCGTTTGTACGTACGATGAAGGCTTTATTGCTGGCTTGTTCTTTGCTTTTTCCGGTAAGCAATTTAAAGCAAAAGAAGTGGACTGCTGGTGTACGGGTGACCGCGTATGCCGCTTCCAGGTGGCCTTGGCCTAAAAGCCGTGTTATATTGAAACCCAGCCCGCGTAACTTTTCAGTAAAGGCGTGTTTATGGCCCAGGAATGGACGCATGAGGAAGCTCTTCGCTTACTTACCGCTATTATTGTTGACCCCCGCTGCTCAGAGTCCTTGCTGGAAAACATCCCGGAAAGTGACCCGGAGACCAGAAAACTGGCAAACCTTCTCTTCAATCTCCGTAGCCAGATAAAAGCCCTGGCCTCTGGTGACTTGCGCCATGCAAGCGGTGGCTATGGGTATTCTATAGGTATGCTAAAGTCCCTTGGGGCAAATTTACGGCACCTGACATGGAACCTTACCAATATCGCCAATGGGGAATATGTAGAAACAGACCCCTTTATGGGCGATTTTTCCGCTTCTTTTAACACCCTGAGCGATGAGCTGCGAGAAAAGTCCAATGAATTAGAGGGTCTTATCGATAAATATAAAACCCTTTCCCATATTGACCCCCTTACAAAACTGCCTAATCGCAGAGCCTTTTATGAAGAGGCCCTGCGGGAACTGCACCGCGCTTTCCGTACAGCACGGCCTCTTACCCTTATTATGGCAGATGTAGACCACTTTAAAGCCATTAACGATACGTACGGGCATAAAGTGGGGGATATTGTGCTGCAAAAAGTGGCCGCCCGCTTCCAGATTGCTTTGCGCGCCACAGATATGTGCAGCCGCTTTGGGGGCGAAGAGTTTCTTATGCTTTTGCCAGAAACCGGGGAAAACGGTGCCCGCCACGTTGTGGCGCGCCTTTTAGAAGGCTGCACAGGCAAGCCCTTTCTTGTGGGAAAATCTGCCTTGCGCGTTACAGTTTCTTTTGGCGTGGCTTTGCTAAAAGCAGACCCACAGGAAAGTGCAGAAATCCAGTTGGATACAACTATTGCCAGAGCAGATGCTGCCCTTTACCTGGCCAAAAACTCTGGCCGTAATCGCGCGTGTTATGACTTTGAAACGCAGATAGTCATGGATATTACAGAATAATTTTTATAAAACCTTGCCCCTTCCCCCACTGGGCAGGGATGCATGCTTCATGCACAGGACTTTGGTAAATTGGCTGGCTTTTTTATTTTCCTTTTGAAGATAAATTATTGCACACATTAACCAGACAGTATTCTTCTCTTTAGAGTATTTGACAACAAGACAAACGTGTCGTATCTTTTTTGCATCTTAGCACTTTTTTCCTTGGAGGAATTATGATAACCTTAACTGAAAATGCCCGGAAGGAGCTGGAAGCTTTTTTTGCTGACAAGCCCCGCTCTGGTGTGCGTGTGTATCTTGCCCCAGGTGGCTGACGCGGCCCGCGCCTTGCGCTGGCTCTGGATGAGCCTTTGGACGATGATACGGTAATGGAAATTGACGGTTTTACCTTCTGCATCAATAAAGACTTGCTTTCTGATATAGGCGGTGCAACTGTTGACCTGACATATATGGGATTTACGGTGGAGCCAACAGTTCCCCTTGCGCCACCAGCCCCTTCTTGCGGTGGTTGCAGCGGATCTTCCAGTTGTAATATAGGGTAATTTTACGCCCCCTGAAGCCTTTTTGGCAAAGCCGTGCAGCCCTTTTTCCTGCTAAAGGGCGGGCGTACGGCTTTGCTTTTTAATATAATTCTATGCCAACATACTGGAAAATTTCACCTTCTGGCAATACCACGCTGCTTTACCCCCAGGGCACTGTGCCCCGTGAAAAAGAGCCTGCTCTTGCTTTGCGCCTTATGCAGGAAAACCCGGATGTAGAGCAAGTGGGCTTTGTGCATTTTGGCAATGAAGAAAACGGGGCCTTGCCCTCTTTGCGCATGATGGGTGGGGAGTTTTGTGTAAATGCCACGCGGGCTTTTGCGGCTTTACTGTATGCCAGAGATAGCCTGAGTGTTTTTGATGCAACAGGTGCGGCTTGCGGGCGTATTCTTGTTTCTGGTGCAGACTTGCCCATTGATGTGGAAGTAATGCCAACCTTTGGTGTACCCGGCTTGCCTAATTCCGCCTCTGTATATGCTTCTGCTCGCCTTGCTTTTTCTGTTGAGCCTACTATCCGGCAAATTGAAGACACCATATTTTTGTGCCAAATGCCAGGTATTGCCCACCTGGTTTTTCTTTCCCCAAAGCCGCAAAACCCGCGGGAGGTTTTAGTAAAGGCCCTTGCCTATAAAAACCTTGCAGAGCGGGAAGCTTTGGGGCTTTTGTGGCTGGACACTGCCAGGCTGCACCTTAGCCCCTATGTGTATGTGGCAAAAACACAAAGCTTTGTGGCAGAAACCGCGTGCGGCTCTGGCACTTTTGCCGCAGCCCTTGTTTTGCGCTGTACCACAAACGCCGTATTTTTTCAGATTAACCAGCCAAGTGGACATGCCCTTTCTGTACACTTTGCCGGTATTTCCCCGTACGATGCGGTGCTGAGTGGCCCTGTGTTTTTTTTGGAGCAAGGGGAATATAAGGAGCAGTGCGTATGATTTACGCGCGCTGGGTTGCCTGTTTAAAGCAGCGAGGTAGCGAAAATATAACACAAACTACCCTTGCTTTTTAGAAATAATTTGTGTACTGTTTTTCTACATCACTTCCGGTATACGCAAAAAGCGTGGTGTAGTATTTAATGCCCCATAAGCCAAAGGGAGGAAATATGGCAAAACCTATTGAGCCCACGCCACTCCTTACAGGTAAAGCGGCTGAGGTTTTTTTGAAACGCGCAGCATCCCCAAAGCCTTTTACGCGGCCTATGTTGGATGTAGCGGAAATTTCCAAGAAAATACAGGCAATTTCCAAGTCACATGGAAAGTAGAAACTTTGTAGAGCAAGAAGATTTTTCTCTATACCCCGTAACAGATTTTTCCATCTTTGCGGGGTTTTCTTGTCTTACCCAGGCAGATAATGACCGTGATCTGGATGATTTTGTCCATCATGATGCCAAACAGCATTATGAAGATAAAATTGCCGTGACCTATGGCTTATTCCAAAAAGGTCTTGATAGACCATTGGGCTTTGCTACACTGCAAAATGATGCTATTTCTGTGTGGACAGACGGAAGTAACGTGTTCTTAGGCGCGTTATCCATTTACCCCTATACATGGTTTCCGGCTGTAAAAATTGGCCGCCTGGGTATTGCTGTGGAATACCAGAGGCAAGGCTTAGGCACTCTTTTTCTTGATATGATTATTTGCCTGATGACACATGATAACAGAACGGGATGTCGCTTTATCACTGTAGATGCAAGACGGGATAAAAAACGCCGTATTGATGTGCAGAAATTCTACCTGAAAAATGGTTTTTTACCCCTGCCGTGCAGAGAAAAAACATCTCAGTATGTCCCTATGTATTTTGACTTGTTCAGAAGTTTATAGCCGATAAAATGGGAAGCTTTACTCTGCCCGCTGCGTAAATGGTATAATGCGCGCAAGTTCTTTTTGTGCCTTTGCTTCTGAAACAGAAAGTTCGTATGCAGATTGCATGTTTGTCCAAAATTCGGGGCTTGTACCAAAAAAGCGGGCAAGGCGCAGTGCAGTATCTGCGCTTATACCACGTGCTTCATTTACAATAGCGGCAATTCTGCTTGCCGGAACACCAATAGACAAAGAAAGGGCATGGGGCGATATGCTCCATGGCACAAGAAATTCTTCGCGTAAAATTTCCCCGGGGTGGGTGCGTATGCGGTGTTTTTCCATTGACAGATTTTGCGGATACGTCTTTTGCGGTTGACGTATATTTTTACCGTTTCCCATAAAATGTTTGGCGTATTGTAGCCTTGCCAGAGGAAGCGTCAAGCTGCAACCTTCTGCCCCTGCATGGCCTCCTTGTGGCACTTGCTTTAGGGGCGCTCTTATGTTAAGTGTATACATTCTGTTTATGTGAGGTTTATGCGTAAAAAGAGGCTGCCGATGCTTGTTGACTTTGTCAACAAGCAGAAAGAGGCTGTCGCCTCTTTCTGCCTCATACAAACCCTTTTAGGGTTTGCGCCGCCCACCAGCTCGCTTTGCTTGCTGGGCGGAAAGGCACGGCATTCGGTCATTGCGCTGCTGTCTGTTTGCCTAAGTCGC
>CAZPTC010000095.1:0-8612 GCA_964589455.1 uncultured Desulfovibrionaceae bacterium
CCACATGACCAATTATGCAGAAACTGTTACTGCCCTCAGGGATGTTCTGCTGGATTTTGCCACCCAAAAACCTGTTACATTAGACAGCGCGCGGCGCGATGCCCGTGCCCTTGCAGAAAAAGCCGCCTGGCCGGATTTTTTTGAAAATTACCGCAATGCCTACAAATTAGCGCTTGAAAAATCTACCCAGCGTGGGGCCATGCTCACCGGTGCCCGCAAAAGGGAATCACTCAGCCGGGTATTGGCCGCAAAATCTTCCACAACACCTTTTTTGCGCACCCTTACCGCTGTGGCAGAATTGCCAACTTCCCTTTCTCGTCTCAGAGAGCTGGCCTATAATATGTGGTGGTGCTGGCACCCGGAAGCTATGGCTTTATTTGAAGACCTAAACCCCAATGAATGGCATGAGCATGACAGCAACCCTGTGCTTATGGTAGAAGAAGCAGACCCCGCTGTTTTAGAAGAGCTTTCCCGCAATAACGCATTTCTGGCCCGCTACCACAAGGTTATGGAAGAGTTTGACAAATATATGCAGGAACCCTGGCAGCCTATCCCAGATACGCCTATTAACGCCAATTCCCCCATTGCGTATTTCTCCACAGAGTTTGGCCTGCACGAAAGTCTGCCCCTGTATTCCGGCGGCCTTGGCGTACTTTCCGGTGACCACCTGAAATCTTCCAGTGACCTTAATATCCCGCTTATTGGCGTGGGCCTTTTGTATAAAAACGGCTATTTCCGCCAGAGGTTAGACAAAAACAACAGGCAGGTTGCGGTTTTCCCAGAAAATAATTTTGATACCCTGCCCCTTACCCGCGTGCTGGATGACCAGCAAAAACCACTGGAAATTTCTTTAGAAATGCCAGGCCGTACCCTGTACGCACAAATATGGGTGTGCCATGTGGGCCGTACCCCCCTGTATCTTATGGATACAGATATTCCCAAGAATACAGACGATGACCGCCGGATAACCGCGCGTTTGTATGAGTCTGACAGAGACTTGCGCCTCAGGCAGGAAATTTTGCTGGGCATGGGCGGCGTGCGTATGGTGCGCAAACTTGGCTACTTGCCTGCCGTCTTCCACATGAATGAAGGGCACTCCGCCTTTTTGGCCTTAGAGCGCATACGCATAGCTATGGTGGAAGATGACCTTTCCTTTATAGAAGCGGCAGAACTAATACGCGGCTCCACAGTCTTTACCACCCACACCCCTGTTGATGCTGGTAATGAGCGCTTTGGTGTGGAACTTATTGAGCGCTACTTCCCCTCTTACGCCCAGTCTATTGGTATGGAATGGCAAAACTTCCTCCGCTTTGGCCGTATAGACGAGGCAGACAGCCGCAATTTTGATATGACCACCCTGGCCTTGCGCCTTGCCACCCGCGCTAATGCGGTAAGCTGGCTGCATGGCTATGTAGCGCGCCGTATGTGGCGCAATATTTGGAAAGGTATTGCGGTTTCAGAAGTGCCCATTGGCTATGTCACCAATGGTATACACACGGCCTCCTATGTTGGGCCCATGTTCCGCCCCATGCTGGAGCGGTATGTTGGGCCAAAGTGGCTGGAATTGCCTCCCAATGCGCCAGAATGGAAAAATGTGGACACCATACCCGCTGTGGAATACTGGCAGGCACGCCTTGCCCAAAAATCCACCTTGCTCAGCTTTATAAACGAACACTACGAAGACCCTTCCCGCCATATCTCCATGGAGCGTTCTGCAAAACGCCAGGCCTTGCTTAATCTTAGCCCCAATGCGCTGGTTATTGGCTTTGCCCGCCGCTTTGCCCCGTATAAGCGCGCCACTATGCTTTTTGCAGACCCGGACCGTCTGGCGCGTATCCTTAATACGCCTGGCCGCCCGGTTATTCTTGTATTCTCCGGTAAGTCCCACCCGGCAGATGAAAAAGGCATTGACCTTATACAGGAAGTGGTCAACTACTCCCAAGACCCCCGCTTTGCAGGCAAAATATTCTTTATTGAAGATTACAGCCTGGCTGTTTCCCGCGTGCTTGTGCAAGGTACTGACGTATGGCTGAATACCCCGCGCCGCCCGTATGAAGCCAGTGGGACAAGCGGCGAAAAAGTGCCGGTTAATGGCGGCATAAACCTTTCTATTTCCGATGGCTGGTGGGTAGAAGGCTACAGCCAGGATGCCAGCCAGCCCAATGGCTGGACTATTGGCCCTGTTATCACCAATGGTAACCTTGTTTCTGACCAGAATGACTACGCAGACGCAGAAAGTCTGTACAGCCTTTTAGAAGAGCAGGTTATCCCGCTTTATTATGAGCGCGGCGCAGATGCCCTGCCCCACCGCTGGATACAAATGTCCAAAAACTCCTTAAAGTCCCTCACTGCAGAATACTCCACCCGTCGCATGGTCACAGATTACTGCAAGGAAGTATACGCCCCTGCAGCACGCCGTGGGCAGGAGCTTTCTAAAAATCGGCAGACCCTTACGCGCCGCCTTTCTTCCTGGCGCAAAAATGTGGCAAGCCGCTTTACAGCCGTGCATTTGGAAGAAATACGCATCCAAGGTGTAGAAGGCTCCACCCTTATTTGCGGGCAGCCCCTTACCGTGTATATGCGCCTTACCCACGGGGACTTTGCCCCAGAAGAGCTACAGGCGCAGATTGTTATTGGGAATACTGACTGAGTAGAATTTGTGGATACACCGGATATTATTAAGCTTACCCCCCGCCCCGGCCCGGATAATACGCTTATATATTCTGGCACCTATGTGGCCACACGCAATGGGCGTTATGCCTATGGTATACGTGTGCTGCCAGTAACCCCAGGTGTAGATAACCCCTTAAACAATAACCTTGTGCTTTGGGGATAAAACACAAAGGCGGGCACTTCAATGTGCCCGCCTTTGTACGTGTTGACTTACCTTAACAAGTGGGCGGCAAAAATCTACGCCTGTTCTGCTTCTGTCAGGGCGCTTTTTTGTGCCTCAAGGGCGCTTATTTGCGCGCGTAAGTTGCTGGCAGAGGTTGCTTTTTCTTCATCAGAAGAATCAGAGCTTTCTAATGCAGCCAATTCTGACTCCAGCTTGGCTATTTCTTTTTCAAGACGCTCGCGTTCCTTTTTATTTTCATCTTCATCCTCTCCCCCTCCAGAGCCACCGCCAATACCACCGGCACCGCCCATTACACCGCCTGCTGCGCCCTGGCCACCGCCTTCAGCACCAGCACTGGCTGTATTATCGCTTGTGCGGGGGTTATCAACGCTTTTAAGCTTACTGGCATCTGTATTAGCAGGCGCATTTTCCGCTTTTTGCCCTTTCAGTTGCTCAGCAAGACTCATGCTTTCTTTGGAAAAATCTACTACATCGCCACCTTCACCAGGAAGGCCAAGGGCGGCCTTTTTGTTTTCAAGGTTGCTTTGTGCTTGTATATCTGTAATGCCTGCCACTTGGCCGCCAGTCGAAGAATCAATACGCATAAGAAACTCCATAGGTTACAGGGTGCCCGGTAGCAAGTGACTAGCCGGGGGAAAAAGCGGCAAAAAAAACCACAAAAAAACTACTTTGCCAGGGTAAGCAAAAATAATGCCAACCTGTGTCTTAGCGGCGTATTTACAAGCCCCTGTGACATTCTTTAAGCAGCACAAAAAGACATTAAGAAAATGCAAAGGCGGTAAAGCGGCTTTTGCATTCTGTATGCTTTATTTTGCGGGTTTTACATATAAATGTAGTATAGATTGGTTATTTTAAGCAATAGCACAACACATCATAACATAATAATATGTTTACTATGTTATTTTAACAAAAATTGGACAAAATAATTATCGGCTAATTTTATTTACATCTATTTTCCGGATATTATTATTCGATAAACAGCAAGATAAAGCATATTGACATACAAAAAATACTTTTCTAAAAGTGCATAGCTTTGCAAAAGTACTATGTATAAAAATGTTACAGCATAATGTCAGGTATATTATGATAAAAATATTATCAACCTTTTCACGAAGGCTTATATTTGTATGCGCATCGTGTGTTATAGCATTTTCCACATTTTCTGTACTCTATTTCCTTACTCTCATAGAAAATCAAGAGCTTTATCTTGCAGACGAAAATCTTGACTATACAGCATCTTCTAATGCAAAAACTGTAAATATTGAAATGCAAAGCTACATTACATCGCTAAAAATTATATCTATTGTACTGCAAGATTACAATGATATTACATCGCAAGAAGCATTAAATATGCTTAATAATATTGCACAGCATGTAGATTTTGAAATAATATGTGTAGATACATTAACTGGCAAAACATATTTTGCAGATACAAGCGTGATGGAAACACCTTTTCCCAATATTGTAGAACTGATTAGTCGTGATACGCCTATTGTTTTTGATGTTATGGATTCTGTAATAGGTACAGAGCCCACGATTAGCATAGCTGTCCCCATACACAATTCTAAAAAAGAGCCCATTGCCCTTTTGCGCGGCTGCCTTAAAACAACCACTTTATCCAATATGTTTAACCAAAATTTACACAATAAAACAGCATATTTTTATATTATTGACAGTAAAGGACGTTATGTTGCGGCAAGCAGACAAGCCGAGCTTGCGCTTAAAAACAGCAATTTTTTTGAAGATTTACTTAGTATGGAATTTAACACAAGTCAGGGTTACTCTGCAAAAGACGTATTAAAAGCCATTGCTGAAAAAAAACCTATACATGCAAAATTTACCTATAACGGGCAAATTATGCACACCCATATTTCTCCCATAGACATTGATGGCTGGAGTTTTATGATGATAGAGCCTTTTGCTGTAATTGAAGACTCCTATAGAGAAAACATTTGGCATACTATGTATATGGTAGCCTCTATTGCCATTGCATTTACTGTTTTTACCCTGTATGTTTTTTCCCTTCAGCATAAAATACGTCTACATGCAATTTTAGATGAAAAATGTTTCAGGGCGCTTGCATCTCACGCAAAAATGGCTGTTGTTGAATGGACTTATTCCATCTCAGAAACATGTGAACTAAATACCTATGAAGAGCTTATAGAAGAAAGTACAAATGAAAAAAAATATTGCAATAGAGTATTCGGCCCAGACATGGTACACCCTGATGATGCCGAAATATACAGCACCCTACTAAATACCATGCGTTGCGGCAATGCAAACAGTGTATCAATACGTTTACGCCTGCGCACAGAAAGTGGCGAATATATATGGGTTGAGCATTCCTGTCTCACTGTTATGGACGAGAAAGGAAAGCCGTATAAAGCCATTGGCTTTTTTGAAAATATAAGCGATCTGGTGAAAAAAGAAGAATCCCTAACTCTGCGTTTGCAAACAGACCCATTAACTGGCCTGCTTAATAAAGAAGCAGTATGCTTATTGGTGGAAGACGCTTTAAGCTTTTCTGCCCCTCATGAAATCCATGCTCTTTTATGTATTGATATTGATAATTTTAAAAATATTAATGACACATTTGGGCATTTGTTTGGCGACCAGGTGCTTGTGGATATTGCGGCCAAAATAAGAAGCCTGTTCCGTTCCCATGATATAATGGGCCGTTTTGGGGGCGATGAGTTTGTTGTGTTTATAAAGGCAATGCCTTCCTTGGAATTTGTGCGCGAAAAAGCCAAAATGCTTTGTACGCACATACATAGCACATATTCTATAAATGAAATTTCCCAAACAGTTTCTGCAAGTATTGGTATTGCGCTTTACCCTGATCACGGTCTTACCTACCAGTCGCTTTACGCGCAGGCAGACGCCGCTTCTTACGAGGCTAAGCGCGCAGGCAAAAACAGGTATATGCTGTATGACCAAGGGAACCCGCCAAAATAGCCTGCTCCCTGGCTATTGCCTGTGCGGCAAACATGTTATGCTTTTTTGCGGGCAATATATAAATGGTGAGGCTTAGAAGGGTGACCATCCGGCAGTTGTGGGTGGTCAAACACGCCGTGGTATTCCATAGCAAGGCGCTTCATAACAGCTTCTGAGCGGCTGTTTTTCAAGGCCGTAAACGCTACAACATGGTCTTCCCCAAGGGTTTGAAAGGCAAAATCTATGCAGGCATTTGCCGCTTCTGTAGCATAACCTCTGCCCCAATATGGGTATGCAAGCCGCCAAAGCACTTCAACAGCAGGGGCAAAAGGCAAAAAGTCTGAAACAGGCTGCAAGCCCACCATGCCTATAAATTCGCCGTTCTCTTTACATTCAACAGCCCATAGACCCCAACCTTTTTCCTCAATGCCTTGCCTTGCTTTATTGGCAAACGCATCGCTTTGTTCGCAGGAAAGCATAAAGGGAAAATGCTCCATAACAAAAGGGTCCGCGTGCAGAGCGGCAAAAGGGGCGTAGTCAGAATCTTTCCACTGGCGCAAGAAAAGACGTGGTGTTTCAAGAGTGATAGGTTGCATAATATTCTCCTTGCATAGTGGGTGAGTGGGTTAACCATAGCCACAGCAGCACATGCGTACGCTTGTTCTTGCCTATAGTATACACCCTGGAAAAATATCTGTCAAAGATACGCAAAGCAAGTTTAGTGCCCCACAAAAAAAGCCGCTTGCAAAATTTTGCGTACGGCTGGCTTTTGCAGGGCAAAATGCCCCCCATGCAGTATTGGGAAAATTATGCGCCCTTGGCTTTTGCCTGGACAAGCGCGTTTTTCTGCGCGGCAAGCGCGCTTATTTGTGCGCGTATGCCACTGGCAACACCATCCTTTGTTTCTTCTGGTATTTCAGAAGCGTACACGGCTGCCAATTTTTTCTCCAGCTCTTCAATTTGCTTTTCAATCTTTTCCAGCTCGTCCTCAGTTTCTCCTGCACTGCCCGAACCACCAGCTCCCCCGGCACCCCCTGCTTCCCCTGCCCCACCTGCCTCACCTGAGGCTGCAGAATTTGCCACAACACTGCTTTCAAAAGTGGTTGTAGAGCTGACCTTTGAACCTGTACCAGAACTGCCAGAAGTATAAGACTCTATAGCACTGCGCACAGCCTGTTGCCGGGCATTACTGCTTTCTTTTGCTTGAGCCTCTTCTTTTTCCGAGTTCAAAAGCTTTTCCTGCTCAATTTTTTTATCCATAAACATTTTTGCAAGGGCCAGGGCTTCCTCAGAAAAACTTACAGTATCGCCACTTGCTGTTTGAACTGCTGTGGTATTTTTTTTGCCTTGCTTATTTGATATGCTCTCAATACCAGAAATACCCGAAAGCTGATCCGCTGCATACGCATCTATACGCATAGTACACACTCCATATCTTTTCCGTATTCCCCATTTAGAGCATTTTGCGTTTATTAACGAAAATGCTCTCATACGCATGTGGGTGTATGCGGCAAAAAATGCCGCCTTAAGCGGAAAAAGCAAAAAGCGTACCAGTGTAAGAAGGCAAAAATGGCCACTTTATCTGTAGCATACAAAAAGCGGGCGTATGGATATACGCCCGCCAAAACGGATGACAAAGTCAATAAGCTTAGCTGGATCAGCTAAAAGTATTATGCATTGATCCGGACATAGCTTTAGGAAGCTTGCAGCTCACTCATATAGGTACGCAAAGTACGCAAAAGTTCTGCGGCTTCTTTTGGGTGCTCCTTAATCACGTTCTTCAGTTGCAGGGGGTCTTTCTTACGGTCATACAGTTCATCACTTTCCGGCACATCTGCCACTGCACCGGGGGAACATGTCCATTGATCTTCGCCATCTAATGTAGCGTCTGCCTTATACTTTTCAAAAGCTTCATTAAGGGCATCAGAAGGAGATACATTGGTATTTGTGCCCATGCCCTTAGCGGCTTTTTCAATTTCAGAATTAAAGAAGTCTGCCACATAGCCCACTGTGCTGTCGTCATTCTTCAGCCAGTGTATGTAGCTCCAGTCATGGGTGATAATAGAAGCGGAATAGCGGTAGTACCCTGCAATGGCAAAGTCGCGCACTTTGTCCACTTCGCCCTTTGCTAAAGGTAACAGGCTCTTGCCTTCCATATCTGGGTGTACGCCAATGCCAAGCCAGTCGCACACTGTGGGAGCAACGTCTGCGCTTTGGATAAAGGCTTTCACGCGCTTGCCGGCAGGCAGGCCAGGGCCACGCATCATAAAGGGCGCGTGTACCAGTTCTTCATACGGCCAGGGGCGCACCTTGCGCATAAGGCCGTGGCCGTGTTCATCATTGCCCAAGGGTTCGCCGTGGTCAGAAACCTGTATCATCAGGGTATTTTCTTCTAAGCCAAGCAGGCGCACAGCGTCCAGTAAAAAGCCAAACCATTTGTCGCACATGGTCACTGTTTCTGCATACAGCGCGCGGATGTGCGCAAGTTCTGGCTCTGTATACACGCCATCCACAAGGCCAAGAACAGGCAGAATATCTTCAGGGCCTTTCCACTCTTTGTCATACGGGCATGGGAAGTCCATGTAGGTAGAGGGCGGGCACCAAGGTTCATGGGGGTCAAAGCTGTCTATCCACAAGAAGAAAGACTTATTGCGGTCTACCTGCTCCAAGTACTGCACAGCCTGCTTCATGGTTTTGGCAACCCAGTGGCCATTATCATCGCCCCAGTATTGCATCTGCTTTAAGTAGCTTTCCAGCTCTTCCATAGAGAAAAACACTTTATCAGGGTGCTTTTTGGCCTGATCAACCGCGTGTTCTACAT